>JALYGX010000022.1 GCA_030776905.1 Cyanobacteriota bacterium
TGACAATAATGCCTCGACGCAATCGCTGTGTCGCTTCAGACCAAGAATTCAGTTTCGGCTCTTGGGGTGTTAATAGATATTGCTTCTCAAAGGACTGCATTTCCAGATACAAAACCATTAACTCTGGGGTATCCGCTAACTTAAAGCGATCGCTCAACCTTGCTGAATTTTGATCGAGTTGCGCTAACAATCCTACATTCTCAATGCCCAAATCTCTCACCAACCCAACCGCTTCTCTAAAACTAGCGGCGTACTGTTCGACTATTTCCGCATAAGCCACCAAATCTGGGTTACTCTGACGCAGGGCAGCACTGACATGCCTCTGGGTAAGTCGCTCTTGTAAGCGGCTTCTAATATCCTGCACTTGTTCGAGTTCGCTTTGGTGTCCTAGAGCATATTGTTGATAGGCACCGGAAAAACCCATAGTCGGCCACCTTAAAAAAAAGTCTCTTTCCAACTGACGGGCATTCTTTAAGCCGGCATCCATCCGAAATACCTGACGCTGCACCTCAATGCCCGTATCGATCGCATCTTTCGTTTCACTCTGCACAGCATTCAGCGAAACAAAGCCAGTCAACGCCACAATCACAATCAACAGCAGCAGAGTCACAAATGCAAACGTAAATTTTGTGGTGATGCTAAGTTTGCGCCTAGCTCTAATCAGGCGCTTCCATAGGTTCATATATTAGTCCTCAGTCTTTTGCCATTCGTCCTTAGTGGTTTGTTCAATAACCAATGACCAATGACCAATGACCAATAACCAATGACCAATGACCAATGACCAATCTAGTAGTCACCCCCAGAACCATAGCACCATGCTTCAATCCAACGGCGGCAATAGTATAGCGGTATCGGTGGCAGGGTTTTCACAGGCTCACTCATTCGCTGTCCTATAGAATACAAGCCGCTGTAGACACCCAGATTAATGTAATGGACTAGCCAATCTAACAACGTTGTCAGCCCAACCTGAGGAATTACTGGCAGTATAAGTCCAGGTTTAGTTAATGCTGTCAATAACAGGGTTTTTGATAGTCCTGGAAACTGCACAACGTCTTGTAAGAACGGGCGTAGTACGTCGTCTCCTAGCTGTTCCATCACCTGAAAGACAGCCGTAAGTAGCTGGTTGATTTGATTGGCAGCTAAGTTTTGGTCAACGCCAACGCTCATGGCTCGTTGAAATAGCCAAGTAACGGCAATATTCGGCTGATAAGGTTGTAGCTGTGCGAGAGCGTTGCGGCTGAGGGCATCACTTGAGAGAGCCTCGTGAATTCCTTGTGTAAGCCGTTTCAAGTGTCGCACCATCGAGCCAAACCCACCAAAACTTACAGGCGATTGCCCACCACTGCTATCGCCTATCGGCAAAATTCGACTCCAAGGCATCCTGATGGGCGAGTCTCGATAGGAGGGAAAGAAGCCAAATAGCGCCCGCTTAAAATCTAGTTGGGATAACTCAACCCCCTGATATTCCGGCAAGAGGCGCAGGTACTCCTCGAAGAAAAACTCTAGGCTGGGGCGTTCTGCGTGAGCATCCAGGTAGGTAAATAAGTAAGTGGTTCTGCCATCTCGTGCGGGAAAGGCTTCCCAGAAGTACTGACATTGATTTTGGATCGGGGTGAAGGAAACGAGAAGGTCACCTGTATCATTTTTAGGGAAACCTTGGGCACAACTACCGACGACTAAGCAAACGCCTTCTGGTTTTTCCCCCTGCCGTGCCTGTTGCACAATCGGAGAGAAGTTTCCCATCGCATCGATGAGTAAGCGCGTCTTTAAGCCACTAGCGGCTTCAACGAGGACACCATCAGGATGAACGGCAGCACCGTCAAAGGCGGTTTTTTCAAACAGTTTACCCCCGGCGGCGAGAAATTTTGACTTTAGGGTATCGAGGAGAAAGACTGGGTCAACACCAATATTGAGAACGTCTTTTATCCAAAAATCCGGTCCCTGGAAAAAGCTGATGCGAGCTGGGTTATATTCAGTGGCGATCGCTTGTTCTAGTTCAGCGTCTGATAGCAGTTCCAGTTCTAAAAATACATTGAGTTCTTGGCGAGAGATATTCCACTCTTGGTCTCTACCTCGCAACATTCCCCGCTCAATTAAGGCGACTCGCCAGCCTTGTCTTTGTAAAGCACAGCCGATTAAAATTCCCAATGTGCCGCCACAAATGACGACATCCCAATCCACTGTCCCTAAAGGCTCTGGGCTTTCTTTAATCACCAATGGCACTGATGCTGTATCTTCCCGCAGCGCTTGCCAAAGGCGGTCAGCACTCCGAAGACGCCCAAGGACATCCCCAGGTAATTGGGAGAGAATTTGTTCGGTTTGGCTCATGGATGTCTCGTTTTGCTGAGATGCTCCCTTTCAATCCTAATCGGCAGGTGTCTTGAGCGTCAGCTCTTGTTCTCCTGAAGAAGCTTTTTACAGGGGGAGATGGATATAAAAGGTCGTTCCTTCTTGGCAACGGGACTGAAAAGAAATTTGTCCGTCATGTGCCTCGATAATTGATTTAGCGATCGCTGTTCCCAGTCCAGTGCCACTGTGCTTTCCATGAGTCACAAACGCTTCAAATAAGCGATCTTTTATCGCCTCTGGAATACCCGGTCCATTATCGCCAATCTTAATTTGGACTTTTTCCTCACCTACCCAAGCGGTGAGTTCGATCCGACCGCCACAACCCTTGCAAGCCTCCACAGCATTACCCACCAAATTTTGCACAACACGTAGGAGCTTGTTTTCATCAGCATTGATTACCAGATCCGCTACATTCATGACAAACTCGACTTGTGCCTCCTGAAAATAGACCCGGTTGAGCTTTTCAAAACGTCGCAAGGCGCGGGCGAGGTTAAAAGGTTGTTTATTTAATACAGCATTGCCCCGGACAAATTCCAACAACTCTTCTGTCATTGCTGACATGCGTTGAGCTTGGGCTTGAATCAAATCACACCACTCAACTGTCTCTTCATCGGGGTGCTGTTCCTTGATCATGCTGCTTGCTAAATTAATCCCGCTCAGAGGACTCCTAAAATCATGAATAATTGTGTTGAGCATCTCTCCAACTAAGACCATTTTTTCTTTGTAAACGACCTGTTTCACATAGTCATCTGTGGACTCCCTTAAACGCTGAGTCATGTAACTAAACAGGTTGATTACTTTAGTTCCTTTTGTTCTATCCAAGATTTCCATCAGCTTGGAACCCGGAATCTTAGCTAAAGTTGCCTCTTCACAGACAATTGCCTGGGCGCTACGAGGTTGTCCATCCAAAACCCCAAGTTCACCAAAAAAACTGTTGGGCAAAGCCTTGGTTAGCGTTTGATATTGATTGGAGCGGATATATTTTCTAAACTCTACTTGACCGTCTAAAACCAGATATAAGCAGTCTGAGCTTTCGCCTTCTTCAAAAATAATTTTTTGATTAGGAAACTTTGCAATAATAGCTATTGCGCACAGTTCGGCGGCTTGCTCTGGTTCAAAAAAGGATATAAATTTATGAGATTCCAAATCCATAGGAGAGCAACCTGCATCCTGAGTCTCAGACGTGGCTTGATTTTATCTTGACATTCTTCACTCGTCCAAAGGACAGAGGAGTTCTCCGCTACGGGTAGCTGTCATCATCGTCTTAGCTGGCAAGAGTAGAGGTGGAAAGATGTGGATTTTAGGAATAAGAAGAAAGTTAATGAAAGGCGATCGCTACCGAGCGTGATAGTGAGCTTAATAATAGTGAGTGCGATCGCTCTGCCAGTTAAAGCACAAAACTGTTTAACGGCTCCTTTTTTCAGCAATGCTCAAATTAGCTGCATTCTGCATTCAGCAAAACCAATTCCCCAAGGCTAGTACTGCATTCTGACCCCCAAACCCAAAGCTAAAACAAAGCACTTGCCGAATCTCGGCAGCACGGGGCGTTTTCACTAAATCTAACTCAAAGGCTGATTCCGTCAAGCCTACACAAGGCGGTAATAGCTGATGCTTCAAAGCCATTAGACACAAAGCAGTTCCCAACGCTCCAGACGCCCCCAAAGTATGACCGGTGGCTCCTTTAGTAGAACTAACTGGAACACGTTGACCAAACAACCACTGAATCAACTGAGCTTCGTTTTGATCGTTCAACTG
>JALYGX010000023.1 GCA_030776905.1 Cyanobacteriota bacterium
AAAGCGATCGCTAACTAATGCTGCCAAGGGAAGATTTGCTCAAAGGAGTCGAAAATCGAGAAGATATGGCTCGTGTCATTGACAAGGCTGACCAAGCTATCAAGACTTGGGAAGTTGTCTTGACAGATTTTCTCTCGCCACCAGTCCTGGCAGAAATCCAGCAGCAGTTTCAACGTTTGACAGAAGTTCAGTTAGTGGCTTGGGGAGGTTATCCCCAGGCAGAACGACAACGTATAGCGATCGCTCGTTCGGAATTGCCTCTCGACCAATCCCAGGTAGAAGTCGCGGCATTAGATATTGCTGGGAATTTTCTCTTTGATCAGGCTACCCACCGAGACTTTCTGGGGGCAATGCTGGGATGTGGTTTAGTACGAGAAAAGACAGGCGACGTAATTGTTTTGGGCGAACGAGGTGCGCAGGCGATCATTGTGCCGGAAATGGTCGAGTATCTGGAAACGCAGCTAAATCAAGTGCGTTCTGTACCCGTAAAAACCCAACGCATTGACCTGGGCGAACTAAAGATTCGAGAACCCAAGAAAAAAGAGATGACGACAGTAGAGGCATCGATGCGCTTAGATGCAGTCGCTTCTGCTGGCTTTGGTGTTTCCCGCAGCAAAATGACTGATCTGATTAGTGCTGGTGATGTACGAGTCAACTGGAAAGATATTAGCCAAGCTAGTCACCTGCTCAAATCAGGCGACTTAATTGCCATTCGCGGCAAAGGACGGCTGGAAGTTGGGGAAGTCACTGTCACCAAAAAAGATAGATACCGCGTTCAGCTAACAAGATTCATCTAACGCTCTCTCTACTCCTATCTCAGAGCTAAGAACTCTATGCCCTTATATCCGTACAGAGTTCCAACTAATGCTGCGTAATAAAGCCGTTGTGATTTAAAATCTGCCAGTATCTTACTTAACATTAGGAGTGCCTTGTGTATAACTTCCCGGAACCGCCATATTTTTTGTTATTTGTCGGTTTATTTGCTGGGCTTACCTGTGGTGCAGCTTTTGAGGCAACTCTTAAACAAAAGGTACGGGAATGGTCAAAAAACCGCTCCACTCGTACTCTGGCTCAAATGAAAGGGTTTCAGTTACTCATACCATTTTTGGGAATTGCGGCTGGAATTTGTGTCTTTCTGGCGGCTGGACTAGAAGTCTTTGGCTTTCCTACTTGGTTGTCTTACTGTGTATCTCTGCCCCTCACCTTAATTAGTGGTTTCCTGGTTTGGTCGCAATTGGTTAAGCTTTTGGCTCAGTTAGAGCGGGGTGGTTCAAAAGCATTAGATTTAGACGCTTTTGAGTGATAGCTAGTCTTTGAGAGAGGGTAGAGGCGCAAAGCTTTGCGCCCCTACGACATCTTGTATTGCACCCAATTGCAAACTGCTATAAAAACTTTCAAAGAAAAAATATCCAACTATGTCTTGTAGGGTGGGCATCTTGCCTACCCTGACTTATTGGCACGCAAGATGCTGGAACCACAAAATTGGATGAGTGATTTCGTGATAATTTTCACCTGAGTTCGATGAGAAAAATTGCTCCAACAAATTGTTCCTCAACCGGATTGGGTGCAAGTTGTTGTGAACATCATTAAATAGGTTCTCTTCATGCTACGTCTTTCGTATGAAACAGAAAATTCTCACAGCGATCGCGCTGTTGGCTTTGTGCTTGACGACAATAATACTTATTACGACTCAAACTGGACGAACAGGACTTATGAGTGCCAGCGAGTTTAAAATTAGCGATCGCTCAACGTCTCTCCCAAGCGTTCCTCTCGGAAACCAGGTTCTACAAACTTCAACAACTTGTGCCTTAAAACCACAAATCAATCGCACAAGATCCTCTCCGCCACCTCCTGTTCCCCTCGGTCAAGTCACGCTTGCTCGCTTCCGGCGTACTGATAGCCCACCCTTGATTTTTCCAAGGACTGGAGTGGGTTACACACCTAAAGAATCTATTGCTCTAGCCAACCCGACCAACTTCGGCGATCGCTTTTTTTTCGACCTCTACGGCAGACCTGCCTACCACTATCCAATTGTCGTGCTTCATGAAACCGTTGGCAGTGCGAGGGGTACAATTAATTTTTTTAGAACCCCACATCCTCTTGAAGCAGACCAAGTCAGCTATCACACCCTGATCAAGCGCGATGGAGAAATTGTTTATCTTGTCCCTCCCGACAAAAGAGCCTTTGGGGCAGGTAATTCAGTTTTTGTAGGGGATTCAGGACGAGAAGCCGTCAAAACTCATCCCGACTATCCACCCTCTGTCAATAACTTTGCCTATCACATCTCTTTAGAAACCCCAAGTGATGGCAATAACAATGGTAGCCGTCATAGTGGCTACACTGTGGCTCAATACCAATCCCTAGCCTGGTTAGTTGCGAAAACAGGAGTGCCTTATTCGCGGATTACAACTCATAAAGCTGTAGATCGTTCCGGTCAAAGACAAGACCCCAGAAGCTTTGATAGTTCTACCTTTGTGAGATTGCTACAGGCTCAACCTCAAACGCAGGAAATAATCATTGGTTGCCAGCCTCCGTCCTAATCATCAGAGAACGACTTGATCGAGGAGGAGAAGCACTAGAGCTTTAGTGAGGATAGCCGGACTTTCTGTAACATTAATTGTTTTCCTCCGCTCAATCTTCTAAAGCTCCGGTGTCTGCCCTAAGTATTTTTACGCCTCATCGCCCCAGGTTTGCAGTTGTAAGTAAACCAGCACAAGGGTAAAACCTAGCAACACGCTAGCAGCAGCAGCGGCATAGCCAAAATCAAACAAAGCAAATGCTTCTTCGTAGATGTAGTAAACCAGCAAATTGGTTGAATTTAAAGGACCACCACCCGTGATGATATAAACCTGCTCGAAACTCCGCAGGGTAAAAATAGCGGTGGTAATTGTGGTAAAGACAAGGGTAGGTCGCAATCCTGGAAGGGTGATGTGCCAGAACTTTTGCCACGAGTTCGCCCCATCTAATTCAGCGGCTTCATAACGACTGGGAGGAATAGCTTGTAGTCCTGCCAGGAATACCACCATATTGAAACCCAGTTGTTTCCAACTGCTCAACAAAATGATTACTGGCATTGCCCAGGTGGTACTACCCAGCCAGGGAATGGGTTCAAAACCAAGAGAACTCAGAAGCCCATTCACTGGCCCTTCGGTTTGGAACAACCAACGAAAGCCTAATCCGACTGCCACTAGAGAGGTAATGGAGGGAATAAAATAGGCACTTCGCAGTAGTCCTCGCAGGGCAAACGAGCGATTCAAGAGCACTGCCAAGCCCAAGGGAATAACTAGACTGGGAATAAGCGTGGCAAGGGTGAAGTAGGTAGTGTTGCCGAGAACTTGCCAAAAATCGGGGTTGAGTACCAGGCGCAAATAGTTTGTCAAACCTACCCATCTGACACCATCAGCCGTGAAACTACCCGTGGTAAAGCTCAGGTAAAACAGGTAGGCGATCGGCCAAAGGAGAAAGATACCTAGGAAAATAAGGGCAGGTGCTAAAAAAATCCAAGCAGTGATTGCCTCATGATCCAGCAACTGCTCCTCTTGACCGCGTCGAGATTTAATTTCCATTGCCTCAACGCTCGCTAGCGCGGGATTCTAACAGTCTCCAACGCTCTTGAATCTCTAAAATCGAAAACACCGTCTCAAACTTTAACCCCGCCGACTGGTAAAGTTCAGCACCTCCCTGCTGTCGGTCAACTAAGGCAATGACCTGCTCAACACTGTAACTCGCCCCTCGCAGCCGTTCAACCGCCTTCATCGCCGATTGACCTGTTGTCACCACATCTTCCAATACCACGACCTTCGCTCCTGTTGGCAGGCTCGGTCCTTCTATGTATGCCATCGTGCCATGCCCTTTGGCTTCTTTACGAATAATCAATGCCGGAATGGGTCGATTTTCATAGGCAGAAACTACACTCACCGCACTGACGATTGGGTCAGCTCCTAGCGTCAATCCAGCAACCGCCTCGGTATCCGTGGGCAACTGGGATAGTAGGAGACGCCCAACCGCTAAAGCCCCTTGTGGATGGAGTGTTACCTGCTTGCCATTAATGTAATAAAGACTACGCTGCCCGGAAGAGAGAACGAAATCTCCCTCTTTGTAAGCTAGCTGGCAAAACAAATCCAGCAGGAAATGGCGCACAGAAGTTAAATCAGTTGCAGCCTGGGACTGAAGTGGTTGTTGAATTTTGTCAGTCATTAGTTATAGCAAAAAAGTTAAAAACGGGCAGGGGTTAAGATTTGACCGACACTACTTAATTCCAATATCAGATATTATTGGGAAAAAGTAAGTGTGAGGATTATACAAATGCGGTTAACCCAGTTACTCGGCGCGTTGGCTCTTGCTGCCGCCTCTAGTAGTGTATTGGCTTCTGCCGCAACGGCACAAACTGACGCCTCAGGATATGAGCCAATTCGTCTACAAACTATTCCAGAAGCCTTTGATCGAGCTTTTTTCCAGGAATCAGGAGACTTTTGGCGTAACCGCTCTACTA
>JALYGX010000024.1 GCA_030776905.1 Cyanobacteriota bacterium
GCCTTGGTCATTAAAACCTAAGTCAGCTCGAATGATTCCCACTGGGGAGTCTACCCGTATACCTGCTCCGTAACCAAATGCCGTTCCTGGCTTATCGCGCACGACTCCCGGCTCTCCCGGCACAGTAGCAGCCGTGCCTAAGTCAGAGCCAAAGTCAGCAAAGAGGACAGCACCCACTGGCTTAAAGATGGGGATGCGATACTCCGCAGATGCCAACACATAGCTGCGACCACTAGCAACATCACCCGTTCCATAACCTCGCACGGAATTCAGACCACCTAGATTGAACGCCATGTAAGGCGGTAAGTCACCAATTGTTGTGCCACCCTGAACATTAAACGCCAGCACTTCTGGATTGTTTCCACCGAACACATTGACGGGTACGTACTGAGAATAGTTGGCTTTAACCTGGTTCATCAAAATATTACCGTTACCCACTGGGATCGACTGTTGTGTGGAGAAACTAACAATAGAGCCTTGAGTAGGGTTGATCGGATTGTCACGCTGGTCTTTACTAACTCCGGCAGTAACGGCAACTAAATCGTCAATGCCACGACTGCTAAAAGAGAGAGGATTCCCCAGTTTATCGGTTGGGGTGATATTGCCATTGCTATCGCGGATGCTGGTGCGAGTGTAGTTCAAACCCAGTGATGTATCCCATCCATCCACGGGTTTTGTGAGCGTGACGCCAGCGCCAAACTGCCCTTCGCGAGGTTGGTCGCCATTTTCTAAGCCAAGATCATTATTGAAGGTCTGGGAGAGCGTGCGGCGGCGAAAGACATCTACGTTGTAACCGGGCGTATCTGGGTTGCTAGCACGGTAAGGGCTAGTGAAATTGCCGTTAAACTGGAAGTCGCGACTACCTCCCTGAACGTTGAGTCCTACCTGCTGATTAATGCCTCCAAAATTCTGGTCTTTATAGCTAATGACGCCGAAAACACCACTATCAGCGCTGTAGCCACCACCAACATTAACTCCACGGGCAGCTCGTTCGATCAGATCGTAGCTAACATCAACCTTTCGGGCATCGCCATTCAAGGAGATATTGGCGTTGTCAAATAGTCCCAACTGGTACAAGTGTTGTAAGTCTTGTCGCGCTACATCCACGCGGAAGATGTCATTCGGTTTTAGTTTCAACTCGCTTCTCAGGAAATCTTCCTTGGTACGTCCCTGAGCTGGCTTACCGTCTTTATCAAGGAAGCGAAAATTGATGTTGCCAACAAGACCTTCAGCCACTTCAAGGGTGAGAACGCCATTGCTGGCTGGTTTGGCGGCTAATACCTGAGCTAGTACGTAACCGTTGTCTTTGTACCATTTGCTCAACTGTTCGACACCGTCGCGCAGAGTAGCAAGACTAACGGGCTGTCCTAGTTGAGCTTTGAAGAAGTTACTGGCAACGTCTGGGGTGAGAACTTTGTTACCGGACAGTTGGAGCGATCGCACAATTACGGGTTGTACTTGATAGACTACTTTCACTCCATCTCGGTTTTGAGAAGTGCTGACACGAGCATCCGCAAATAGACCCGTGTTCAAGATTGCCGCAACATCAGTGTCCAGTTGGCTTTGACTGGTTGAACCACCGGGACGAGTGCTAATGGCTTTTAAGGCAATTTGCTGTAACTCGTCCGTTGCACCCGTTACCTGAACATCTGTGGCGGTTACTGCTAAATCATTGGTAATGGTAGACGCAGCCGTTCGGGTGGATGGGGCAGGTGTATTAACCGATGGAGATTGATTGCTTGAACTAATGGGTGTTCGCGCTGACGGGAGAGACTGTGGCGTTGCCGTAACCACTACATTATTGGGGCTGGCACTTATAGGCGCTTGGGATGACGGGGAAAACTCTGGGCTGACAACCGCTTCAGGTGGGGCAATTGATGCCGTTGATGGCTTGGCAGGGGATGCCTGAACGGGAATTGCATAGTTGCTGGCAGCGGGTTTTGCACTTGAATTCGTTAGGTCTGGACTGGCGATCGCCTGGTGGGTTAAATCCCCAGCCGCGAGGACTGCTAATGTGGAAATTGCAACAGCTTTATTTAGCATAAAAGTAGCCTCATCGCTAGTCAGCTTCATTAAAAATTGCTTGGCTTTTGTTTAAGGAGACAGTTGTGGCAAGAGTCAAGTTCCACAGCCTGTGCCACCTCTGTATCTGCCACACTCAGCGAGGCTCGTTATAAACAACCCTCCTATTTACAGAGCTTGCGGTTGTCACATTTTTCCAAAAGTCAAATTTATCCTTGAGGAACCCAAATTTATTAACCTCCAGTTTGCAGTAGGGGCGCGGCATACCGTTCCCCTACCGAGATAAGGGTTAACCTACCGGAAACTTCCACTATTGGATGAATTGTGTTAATTAATACTTTGAGAAGTTGGGCAAACGTCCTCCTCTTTACCAGCAGGAGGGCTAGTTGCAATTTTTCTGCTTCCAGACTAAGTAGAATTGCTTACCACACTGAAGGAATAGGGGTTGATTTTAATTGTTACAAGGAATAACTAGTTACTAATTATGCCGCTGCTATGCCTGAGCAATGGTCACGGAGAGGATGTCATTGCCGTCCGAATATGCCAAGAATTGCAGCAACACCCAGCTGCTCCAGAACTGGTAGCTTTACCGTTAGTGGGTGAAGGACGGGCTTATTCCCAAGCGGGTATCCCGATTATTGGCCCCGTGCAGACGATGCCCTCTGGTGGCTTCATTTATATGGAAGGGCGTCAGTTGCTGCGAGATGTGCGGGGTGGCTTAGTGCAACTGACATTGGCACAGTTGAAAGCTGTCCGCCGTTGGAGCAAAAAAGGCGGCGTCATCTTAGCTGTGGGTGACATTGTGCCACTGTTGTTTGCTTGGTTGAGTGGCGCACCCTATGCCTTTGTTGGTACTGCCAAATCGGAATATTATTTGCGAGATGAAGCCGGACAGCTGCCTAATCGATCGCGTTGGGAAACTTGGTCGGGTTCGGTTTATTATCCTTGGGAGCGCTGGCTGATGAGTCATCGACGCTGCAAGGCGGTTTTTTTAAGAGACAAGCTCACCACAGAAACACTACAACAGTGGTCGATTCCAGCCTTTGACATGGGCAATCCCATGATGGACGGGATTTATCCCAAAAATCCACCCCCAATTTTTTATGAGCCAGACGCTGAATTGAAAGAGATGCAGCGATCGCTTATTGTTACGCTTCTACCCGGTTCCAGGGCACCGGAAGCTTATGACAATTGGCAGTTAATTGTGCGCGCACTTGCTGAATTGTTCGATACCTTCCCAGACCGATCGCTTTTATTTTTAAGTGCGATCGCTCCCGCCCTAAGTCTTGACCCGTTGCGCCAAACCCTGGTAGCACAAGGCTGGGTAGAGCAACCCTCGGAGTTTACCGTGTCTAATCTTCAGCTCAATGACCCAACCGCTTTAAAGTTTACTCAAAAAAATGCCACGTTAATTTTGACAACTGACGACTATAACCTCTGCCTGCTCAAAGGCGATTGCTGCATTGCGATGGCGGGAACGGCGACCGAACAATTTGTGGGATTGGGAAAACCTGCGATCGCAATTCCTGGGAAAGGCCCTCAATTTACTCCTGCCTTTGCCGAAGCTCAAACTCGTTTATTAGGCCCTTCTTTAATTCTGGTAGAGCAGCCAGACAAAGTTGCTAGTGTTGTACAGCAGTTGTTGCACGACCCAGACTGGTTACAGCTAATTGCAGAAAATGGTCAGCAGCGAATGGGTCAGCCCGGAGCAGCAAGTCGCATTGCTAACTGTTTGATAGAGCGGTTTGAAATAAGTCGGGATTGACTCCAGTAACTATCAAACCTCACTCACAAGAGGACAATCCCCTTCTACTTCAATCACAGATGGCTTGATATCAACATAGACGTGCTGTCTTTTCCCCCGAAACCGTACATGAACCTTTTCTTGTGAAATTGGTCCCAAAGACAATTCCAATACTTGCTCAACAATACCTGCCGCTTTCAGATAGAAAATGGCTTGCAGCCGTGCCAGTTCTAGGAAACGTTTTGGTCTGTCCTTATAGGTAGAATATACAGACTGAATCACACAATCTTCAACACTAACTGGAGTACGGCTGCTTCTAATTAAGTTCTCCAGCATTTCGCGTTCTGCCAAGGCAGGAGAGAACATCTGAGCATCTCTCAGCATTAACAACTTTGGTGGGTCATTGAGTAAAAGTCGTTTGGCTTTCAACTCAGCAACATCATCTGCCGAATAGGGCGGCTTGCGTCCTTTGTAGGGTTGGTCAAGAGGCTTAGCCTCATTCTTGGTGTATTCTGCTTGAAGTGTAAGAGTCCAAACTTGGCAATCTCCTCTTGA
>JALYGX010000025.1 GCA_030776905.1 Cyanobacteriota bacterium
ACAAGAAGTAACTCTTACTGGAGATAGAAGCAAGGAAGGGAAGAAATTATGGCATACGGAGATCGACCGGGAAGCAATTACGTTACTGAACCCCCCGTCATTAATCAAGTGGTCGAATATCACGATCGCGTTCGTTGGGGTCCCATTATCTCAGGTCTGGTGGTTGCCTTAGCGACTCAGCTAGTTTTGAGTGCGCTGGGTGCTGCGATTGGATCGACTTTCCTTTCAGGCTCAGGGGCACCTAGATCGAATGCAGGTGGGGTTGGCACTACTGTAGGAATTTGGTCAATCATCAGTTTATTGATTTCTCTATTCATCGGCAGTTGGGTCGCAGCCCGTGGCTGCGGACCGATGAACCGCAATACCGCCCTTCTCAATGGTGCAATTCTCTGGGCGACAACGTTGGCACTTAGCTCTTGGCTATTGGCGAGTGGTGTATCAGGTGCTTTTGGTATTGCTGCATCCAATGCAGGGGAAGTTATCAACCAGGTTCAACAACAGGGTGGGGTTGATGTACCGAACACAGCGCCTAGAGTATCGGCTCAACAAGCACGCGATGTTGCTGGCAATGCCGCTAAAGGATTGTGGTCGTTTGTCATCGGCTCTTTACTGGGTTTAGCCGCCTCAATGGCTGGAGCCTCCGCAGGAGCGCGCACCCCTCGCGAACATAGGGTTCGCTAAAAAAATAACGTCTCAGCGGGTTTTTACCGCCTCTTCAAGCACCTTTTCCTAGGTGCTTTTTTGTGAGTTCGGGACTTAGAGGGAGTCTAAAATGTCAAATTTTCACGGATTGTATAAAATGTAACCAAAAATTCACCTGCCAATTTCTCCACTAGATGACAATAGGAATAGCGGCAAACGTTGTGTTTTTGTCAGAAAGAACGGAGACTGACCGATGTACGTGTATCGCACCTCTCAGTTCAACGAGAAGGCAGAGCTGTACGGTATTCAAGCTCGAATCGATGACCTGTGTGCTGAACTAGAGACTCAGAGAATTGATGAGGTGCAGGCTCGTTTTGAGAGAGTCTACCCCTACTTAAAGCGCCGAACCCTCAACCGGAGACTGATTGCACGCATCCTCAGAGTCGATGACGAGCAACTCCTGTGCTTGCTTGATATCTTTAAGCGGGGCGACAACGACTACGAACAATTTCTCGAAGCCCCTGTTGAGTACGGCAGAACTTATCTCGAACCTCAACTTGACGAGCAACGACTTCGATCATGGCTAGCTCTGGCAAAAAGTCAGCAGCACCAAGTTCCACAACTCCCCGAACTGCCGCCCGAACTGCATCCCTGGCTAGAGCTGCCCGGTTGGGAGATGGAAATGCTGACAGAGGATTGGGTTATTTACGAAAGCGAAGAATGGGTAACGCGGTTCAGAAGCAGTGAAATCCAAGACGCTTGGGAAACGTATTACCAGATTGTTTCAGGAATTAGAAGTGGAACAGTTGAATACTCAGAGTTCCTTGAACTCTCCAATGTGAAGCTTTGTGAATTAAACCATCATTATGTACTCTACAGCGAGCTAGAAACCGTTGACACTGCCGTTGGGGGCGTCTTGTTTCTCCTAGCTCCCTTTGATCGCAAACCAACTCGTGAAGAGATTATTGAGGTAGGTAACAAAACTGCCTTATTTGACGGCTCTGGATTGGGGCTGGATTACTGGAGACTAGAGCTTGAAGACGAACAAGAGATTTCTTCTCAAGCAACAATCCCGGCTCTCCACTTGGGCAGTGACCTGCCACCCCACAACATTTTGGCGCAGCAATTAAGTTTGGGTGACTTGACGCCCTTTGCTCGACGCTCCTATCCAGCTTATCTACTGGCTGATGAACAAAGCTGGCTGGCAATCGAGCGGGGTAAAGAAGCCAATCTCGCTCTGTCGGTAGAAGAAGAGCAGATTCTTAAATCAGTCTCTACCTCAGCACCCGGTAACGGTTCATTGCCATTGTTTATCAATGGACGAGCGGGTAGTGGTAAATCGACGATGCTGCTTTACTTGTTTGCCGACTACTGTTACCGCAAGTACTACGACAAACAAGGACGGCGTCGTGTCGAACCGATTCCCGGCGAGCCTTTGTTTCTTACCTATAACGAGCGATTACTGGAGGTAGCAAGAGACGGAGTCACGACGCTGCTTTCATCCCATCACCGCTTTGTTGCTGAGAGAAGTCAGGGTGAAGACGGCAATCGTATTGATCGCTTCTTTCAACCTTTCCAGAAATTCCTATTTAACTTACTACCCCCACAAGAGCGATCGCGCTTTGACCCGGAAAAATATATTTCCTTCCATCGCTTCAAACAACTGTATCAAGGAAAAAGTCCCTCTGAGGCTTTAGCTAAAGTCGTTCTCCACCTCCCGCAATCGCGGCGCTATTCCCCAGAAACCTGCTGGCACGTCATCCGTAGCTTTATCAAAGGTTACGGTCTTGAGGAGCATATGACTCCAGAAGACTACCACGAGGAAGTCCCGCGCCGGGAACGTACTATTACCCTAGAAAAATTCCAAGGCATTTACGACACCATTTGGGAACGCTGGTATAAGCGCATTACGAAAGAGCAAGGTTACTGGGATGACCAAGATGTGATTGCCAAAGTTCTCCAACTTAAGTGCTACCGTGCCGATTACACAGCAATTTTCTGCGACGAAGCTCAAGACTTTACCAGGCTAGAGCTTCAATTAATTATGCGGCTGTCGATGTTCTCCCAATATCATTTGGGATACCAGCCGATTCCTAGTCTACCCTTTGCTTTTGCGGGAGACCCCTTCCAGACTTTGAACCCTACAGGATTCCATTGGTCGAGCGTTCAGGCTGTATTTGATGCCGAAGTGCTGACGGCATTAGATCCAGCAGACCAATTAAAACTGACAATTAATTTTCAGGGACTTGCCTTTAACTACCGTTCTAGTCCCCCTATCGTCCAAGCTACTAACTTAATTCAACTGTGGCGTCACGTACTGTTTGACATTCATGAACTCCAACCCCAAACCGCGTGGCATCCCGGCAACTTCCCCCAACCTCAGAAGTTTATTCTGAACCAAAATATTAATACAGAGCAACTCGCCGCTTATATCAAAGACACCATCATCATCGTGCCTTGCGAAGAAGGCGAAGAAGCCGATTATGCCAAAGGAGATGAGGTGCTTTCTGAGCTTTTTTCCCAGCCATCAGAATCAGAACCGCTGAAGAATGTCTTAAGTGCAATTGCGGCTAAGGGATTGGAGTTCAAGAAAGTTATCCTCTACAAGTTTGGCGAAGAGTGCAATCAAAACGTCTGGAATCTGAAGGGCAAAAATACAGACCAGCGAGTGAAGATAGAATACTTTTTCAATAAGCTCTATGTTGCCGCGAGTAGGGCAACTGAGTATTTGTTTGTCGTGGATTCGGAAAAAGGCGATCGCCAGTTATGGCAATATGCCAGTGATGAACCGCTCTTACAAATGATGCTGAGGTTTGCCAGAAACCAAGAACGTTGGGAAAATAGCGTTCAAACCATCAGCACGGGGACTCCTAGAACTGTTCAAGAACTGCGGGAAGATAATCCACAAGCGATCGCTCAGGAGTTTGAGACAAAGGGATTAAATTCAAAAAATCCAGGGTTGCTCAGACGCGCCAAACAGTTCTACAGTGATTTGGGTGACACGCATAAAGCCGAATTTTGTGAAGCTTGGGCGCTGGAGTTTGAAGAGCAGTTTTTAGAGGCAGGGAATCGCTTTCTCCAGTTAGGTAAAGTAGAAGAGGCTTGGACGTGCTTCTGGAAAGGGATGTGCTGGTCGGAGTTAATAGCTTGGTACGATCAGCATCCAGAAAGTCATACAGTAGAGCGTTCCCTTGCCATCTTTATGGTTGCTGAACCTCAAAATTTAGAGGCGTTAAACAATTTTACATCGTTTATCAGTAGTCAAGTATCAGCGATCGCTACTCTTTCAGAAAAGCCCTTGACAACGGAGCACGAATATCTCACCCATTCCAAACAATGGAAAAAAGCAATAGAAGAATATGCTAACCGCCTAGAAGAGTTACTGAATGATTCACAAATCAACTCAGAGGTATGGCAACAGTTTGGAGACGTTCTGGAAGCTGTAGGAGCGCATGGCGGTGCTATCCAACCGAATTACAACGAACTTAATCAACTAGCGGCTGAGTGTTTCTCCCGCGCCAAAAACTATGAGCAGGCGGTACGTACTTGGGAAGCTTGTGGGGCAACCCAAAAACCTGAGTATAATCGGGCGAAAGCAATGGTGCTGGGTATTCCTGAGGGTTTAAAGTATCTGGCACAGGCTGGGGATTATGACAGCATTATTACGGCGTGGGAGCGA
>JALYGX010000026.1 GCA_030776905.1 Cyanobacteriota bacterium
AGTCATGGGTTGGGTAATTTCTCACTATACTCAGTTTGCTCTCAAGCAGTTTACCAGCCAGCCCCAACGCCGCTTGGCGGGTATCGTTTTGGGCGTCGGACTCATCATCGGCAGCGGACTGGCAGGATGGTTAATTGTTCGAGGTGCAAGCTGGTTTCATCCACTGCTGGGTGTTGCGGTAGAAAGCATCTTGCTGGCTAGCTGTTTTGCTGGTCGAAGTCTGCGAAAAGCGGCAGTCGATGTCTTACAACCGTTAACCAATGGGCAATTCACTCAAGCACGTTCTCAGTTGAGCCAGTATGTCGGTCGAGATACAGAAAACCTAGATGAACCAGAAATCCTCCGGGCAGTTTTAGAAACCGTAACGGAAAATGCTACAGATGGAGTGATGGCTCCTCTGTTCTATGCCATTATTGGGGCATTTTTGCCTGGAGTTGGTAGCCTTCCCCTCGCCCTCGCTTACAAAGCCGCGAGTACTTTAGATTCAATGGTGGGCTATCGTAGTGAGCCTTATAGGGATTTGGGTTGGTTTAGTGCCCAACTGGAAGACCGCCTCACCTGGCTACCCTGTCGATTAACTGTAATTACTCTGGCACTTTTGTCGGGAAAACCCCAAGATGTTTGGTGTTTGTGTCGGCGCGATGGAATTAAAGACCCTAGCCCCAATTCCGGTTGGAGTGAGTGTGCTTATGCTGCGGTTTTGGGGGTTCAACTAGGGGGAACGAATTGGTATCAGGGCGTTGCTAAACACAAACCACTTCTGGGCAACCCACTACAGCCAATTACATCTGCGAGAATTTACCAAGCTTTACGGCTAACGCGATATTGCTTTTTGATTTGGCTAAGCTTAGCGCTCTTTGCTAACGCGATCGCAACTTTAACCCTACCAGCTTTTGGAATAATTCCTACCATAAAAGGTAGCCCTGAAGAATAGCTAATTCAGCAATAGCTGGGCGATCGCACAGAGAGTATTGTTTTTACTTACTTTCCTTCAAGGAATGAATTCAGGGAGAAAAGTTGTCTTCCCCCTCATCCCCTGTAGCTATAAATCTTCTAAATTATTAGCCAGTCAACGTTAGACTTCTTGCCAAAATGCTGAAACACCTTCCCATCCTTCTCCTTAATAAGGGAGAGGTCCGATTTTTCTGGCTTCTCCTCCAAACCTAATGGGCGGACTGACACGGTGAGGTTCAGACTTTTTCAAGAGGTCTATTGTGTAGGTAAAGTTAGAGAAAACACTTGCCTACGTTCATCTTGCTGTAGTAAACGAAAGCCTGAAAATGTTGAGCTAGCCGCTGATACTATTAACCAAAAATGCCTACTCAAATTGTTGAAATTCTCTCAGCCGAAGAACTACGCCGCACGGTCACTCGTTTGGCATCTCAAGTCATCGAACATTCTGGAGATTTATCCAAACTCGTACTACTAGGCATTTACACCAGAGGCGCTTCTCTTGCGAAGCTACTGGGGCGTCAGATTGAAGTGCTAGAGCAGGTACAAGTTCCAGTGGGAGCGATCGATATTACCTTTTACCGAGATGATTTAGACCAAATTGGCGTGCGAACCCCAGAAAAGACTGAGATTCCGTTGGATCTATCTGGCAAGACAGTGGTGTTAGTTGATGATGTCATCTACAAGGGGCGCACAATTCGTGCTGCCCTAAACGCGGTAACTGAATACGGTAGACCCCAAGCGATTCGCTTATTGGTTCTAGTGGATCGAGGGCATCGCGAGTTGCCAATTCGTCCAGACTTTACTGGCAAGCAGCTACCAACAGCCGCTGAAGAGCAGGTGAAGGTTTATCTGCAAGATGTCGATGGACGGGATGGGGTGGAGTTAATTAAAGACCTCCCCTCCTGAGTAATGAGTGCGCTGGACTCAATAGTGAGGATGCTAAGTATCTTCCTACCTCCACTCTTGATACTCAGCACTCAGCACTACTAAATGAAGGGCTTTTTCGGTGGACAATCTAGATTGTTCATCAACCCGCCCCTATTTAAAGTTTTGAGTTATGAAAGAAACCCAGACGCGGAAGGCAGACCACCTACGGATTTGTCTGGATGAAGACGTGCAATTTCACGGCGTGACAAATGGACTGGAACGCTACCGCTTCACCCACTGTTGTTTACCAGAACTCAACCGCAGTGAGATTGACCTAAGCACAACATTCTTAAGGAAATTGCTGGGAGCGCCGTTACTGATTTCTTCAATGACTGGCGGTACCCAAGAAGCAAAAACAATTAATTTTCGTCTAGCTGAGGTTGCCCAGCATTACAAACTGGCGATGGGGGTGGGTTCTCAACGGGTAGCGGTGGAGAATCCCCAAGTCGCCGATACCTTTGCCGTGCGATCGCTTGCTCCTGATATCCTTTTATTGGCTAATCTCGGCGCTGTCCAGCTTAACTATAGTTACGGACTGGATGAGTGTCGGCGCGTCGTTGACCTGTGCCAAGCTGATGCGTTAATTTTGCATCTCAATCCCTTACAGGAGTGCATTCAGCCCAAAGGTGACACTAACTTTAAAGGATTAATTGACAAAATTAGTATTTTATGCAATGAGTTACCAGTACCCGTGATTGCTAAGGAAGTGGGGAATGGCATCTCAGCGGCAATGGCACAAAAGTTGCTCGACGCTGGCGTGAGTGCTATTGATGTAGCGGGTGCTGGTGGCACGTCTTGGGCAAAGGTGGAAAGCGAACGCGCATTAAACGTGCAGCAGCGGCGATTGGGGCTGACTTTTGCGGACTGGGGTTTACCAACCGCTGAGTGTATTACCAGTATTCGAGCGTTCGCCCCAGACATTCCTCTAATTGCCTCTGGAGGATTGCGCAATGGTATGGATGTGGCAAAAGCGATCGCCCTAGGAGCCGATATTTCGGGTCTGGCATGGCCTTTTCTGCAAGCGGCAGCGGAATCTGTCGATGCCGTTAATGCCTTAGTGCAGCTACTGATTGCAGAAATGACTACCGTTCTCTTCTGCACAGGCAATTTGACTCTATCTCAGCTAAAGTGTTCCCATGCCTTACAGAAGTTAGCATAAAGGTGTTGGGCGCTAGGAATCTATGAGTTATGAACTGCGCTTTCAGGGGTAAGAGTATTAAAGCTCTCGTATCCTTTTCAAAGGTTCCACGTCCTGAGCCTCATGGGTACTCAGCACTCAGCACGGGCTATGCCCCGCTACGCTAACAGCACTCAGCACTCTTACCACTCCCTACTCCTCATCCCAAATGCGTCAATTTCTCAAGCAAACCTTGGCAAGCACGATTGGAAGCCTTGCAGGTCTCATTTTGTTTTTTACGTTAGGAACTGGTGGACTGATCTTTTTACTAATCGCGGCAGCGTCTAGAGATGAGGGTCCGCAAGTTAAGAACAAGTCAGTACTAGTTTTTGATTTGTCTTTGAATATCACCGATAGCAACCCCGCCTCCAGCACTAGCG
>JALYGX010000027.1 GCA_030776905.1 Cyanobacteriota bacterium
GACGTAAGAATTCAGCGCTGTCTTCTGGCGTCACTGTGTTAATGTACATACCGCTACCTAACTCAAATCCAGCCGTGTAGGAAAGCCGAGGGACAATGGCGATGTACCAGTGAAAGTAGTCCGTGAACTGCTCGTCCGTTGGCAGCGAGCGAATCGTGTAGTTGTAATCGGGATTATTCAGTCCATAGTAAAGTTTAGCCAGAACCATTTTCAGGGTGTAGGCTAAATCTAAAATCTCTGCATCGTTAATATCGTCAAAGGATGAGGTATGTCGGCGCGGAAAAATCCAAGTATGAAACGGTGAAAGCGCAGCATAGGGAATAAAAGCGACGAATCCTTCGGTTTCGAGCACCACTCGCGTCGAATCTGCAAGTTCGTCTTTGAGAGTCCTACAGAATAAACACTCACCTGTATCATCAATAAATCGCATAGCTTCAGCAATGCGGTTGCGGATTTGGCATGGGACAACTGGTGTTGCTGCAATCTGGGAATGAGGATGCTCTAGGGAAGTTCCTGCCCTTTCGCCATGATTTTTGAAGATGGTAATTGTTTTAATGCGCGGATCTTTCCTGAGTTCTGCATAGCGCTGGCGGTAAGCTCTCAGGATATCAGCGACATCGTTAACGTCTAGAAGAGCTGTCGTTACATTATGACGAGGATGTTCTATGACGACTTCATGAATGCCGAAGCCATTCATTGAGCGATAGATGCCTTCTACCTTTATGTCTGGCTCTCCGGCTGGAGAAAGGGCTGGAAATTTGTTGAGAACCGAACGCACTTTCCAGCTATTGCTCTCGCCGAGACGAAATAATTCTACTTCTGAGGAATCTTCATTTCCTAAACAGAAGGGACAATGAGGTTGATAAGCAGGGGAATGAGTGACTTGCTTATTGGCTTGGGTAAATTCGTCTGGTCTTTTTGCTCTTTCAGTGGCGACGATGACCCACTCTCTGGTAATCAGATTCTGCCTTAACTCAGACATTCTCTTTTCCTCACTGTGCAGAACAGATCATGACTCATCTTCGCATAGAGATAACGCAGCATCTGCCTTCACAATTACGCTGGCTGCGGATGCAACCGTGAAGACCATAACGCTCACCGTGTTTATGGACAGTGGGAAAAGCTAATAGTTGCAGTGGTATCCTTGTTAGTTTCCAAAACAATCTTCCTGCTGAATGTAAAACGTCCCATGCTTCAACTAGGCTAGGGCTTTCGATGAATTCTGACGCTTCACTCTTAAATGCTTGCCACTGTGAGGTAACAGTTGGTGGGTGGCAACGGTCATAAGCTGCTATCCCAGCCCAGTAATTTTGTAAGGTTTGACTGATTGACATTGATAGATTTTTTATCCCTGTGAATGTCTTGAAAATCAGTGGCTATCTACAAGCGTATCGCTTCTCATTAGTGCGATCGCAAGCTCGCTCCCAAATAGCCCTTATTTTTTTGGACGAAGGTTACTCGGCAGATATCGAATTACACCAGAACACAACACAGGAGCAAATCCTGAACCTGAATGCTTGCCAAGTTGGAACAACCGAGTTGAAAGTGCGCTCTTCCTAGCCTTTTCTCAATTGCGTCAACTTTGTGCAGAGGAAAACTATACCCTGGAAATTTATCCTCGCGAAGATCGTTTCAATCCTTTTGTTGATATTTTCTGTGATATTTCTCTGTGATACCAATATTATTAGCCAACTTATTCCATCCTTAATAAAGGGGACTAGGGGGTCAGATTTTGACTTTTGCATATTCCCCCCTTAGAGGCTGTTTCTTGAATAAATGTAGAACCCCCTAAATCCCCCTTTTCAAGGGGGACTAGGGGGATCGAGCCTCTGTAGCAAACATTTAGCTAATTGATAACAGAGTATCTGAACTTTCTTTGAGGAAACCAGAGGCAGCTAAAAGAGAACATCAAACCGATGAGGCATTGCGGACCGGTTTTCGAGCACGAGTTCCTGCTAAGGTGGGCTTTGGGGTACGGGTGGGTGTGGATTGTGTCTGGGACTTTGCCCGGTTACTGCGACGTTGATTTGATCGCTTAGGCTTCGGTTGGTCTGCCCCAGGCTGGGCAATTGATGTTGGCTCGTATCCTGGAATCACTTCTTTGGTAAGGGTTTGATTGAGCAATTGTTCGATGTCCTTTAAGAACGGATATTCATCGCTACATACCAGGGAAACAGCTCGTCCAACGTTTCCAGCGCGACCTGTGCGACCAATGCGATGCACGTAATCTTCTGGTACATTGGGGAGTTCAAAGTTGACCACATGAGGAAGCTGATCAATATCTAGACCCCGTGATGCTACGTCGGTGGCGACTAATACCCGTACTTTCCCTTGCTTAAAGTCTTGCAGGGCGCGGGTGCGGGCTGCCTGACTTTTGTTGCCATGAATGGCACTGCTTTTCAGCCCATCTTTAGCTAGCTGCTCAGCGAGACGGTTGGCTCCGTGTTTCGTGCGGGTGAAGACCAGTACCTGTTTCCAATTGTGGAACCCGATCATATGAGAAAGCAGTTCTCGCTTGCGATCGCGATCGACAGGATGAACGACCTGTTTCACCTGCTGTGCGGCGGTATTGCGGGGAGCCACTTCGATCAGGGCTGGAGACTTTAGCAGGGTATTGGCAAGCTGCTGGATCGCTTTCGAGAAGGTGGCGGAAAACATCAGCGTTTGCCGGGATGGGGGGAGAATTGCCAAAATTTTGCGGATGTCGCGGATGAAGCCCATGTCTAACATGCGATCACATTCATCCAGCACCAGTATCTCTATCTGGGAGAGATCTACGGTCTTTTGCCCAAGGTGGTCGAGCAACCGTCCGGGCGTGGCGACTAGAATATCAACCCCCCGACGCAGCATTTGAATTTGCGGTCTAATTCCGACGCCGCCATAAACTACTGCTGATCGCAGGGACAGGTATTTGCCATAGGTTGTGACGCTATCGTTGACCTGATCTGCCAGTTCGCGAGTAGGGGTGAGGATGAGGGCGCGAGGGGTGCGATGTACCTTGTTGGGGTTGGTGGTGTTCAGTAGTTGCAGTAGAGGCAGGGTAAAGCCTGCTGTCTTGCCTGTTCCAGTTTGGGCACTGGCGAAAACGTCTTGCCCTTGCAGAATGGCGGGAATTGCCTGCTGCTGAATGGGGGTTGGCTTTGTGTAGCCAGAGTCAGCAACAGCACGAAGCAGGTCGGTCGAAAGACCGAGATTACGAAATGTCATGGATGTGATTGCTCCTAGTAATGCCCCTATCCCAAATCAAATGCCTGGGGCCAGTCTAAGAGCAGGAAATTTGTAGTTCAGTTGGATAGCTTGTATGAGCTTTTTTCCAATGTGCCAGCAACAGACCGGAATGTACTGGCTTTCGATTCATCGTAACAGAAATTATGACTCTTCATCTGGACAATCAGGAAAAGCTCCCCGAATAAAGGCAAAGCGGAGCTTACCTAAGGTTGGAACCTGCTGGCGGCTCAACACAGAGGCTAATCATCATCGTCGGTCAATCGGCAACGCTGGAGTGTGTTGCACTCAATCCGCTTCTGGCGATCGCTAATAATAGTGGCTAAGTTGGGGCGTCCCGTTAGAGCCAGTCGCCAGTCAGCCCAGATTTCGTATAGGGTATCCACAATCCAACCAATTACAGGTAGCTTGGTGGCAGCGTAGATCCATCCCATTCCCAGAATTTCGTAGACTCGACGAAAGACCTCGACATTTTTGATGACAGTGCCGTCGGGGAGTACAGCATGGATTCGTCCCATTGCCGTCTCAAAGTCTACGCCGCCATGCGAAGAGGGAGTATAGTCATCGTCGGCAATGTCCACAAACGTCACTCTTCCTCGACCCGCATCGCGTTTTCTCAAGAAGTTGACTTCTCGCACACATAACGGACATTCACCGTCGTACAGCAACTTGATTTGCCAGGACGGCTTTTCAGGTAGAGACACAGTAGCGACTTCGACGGATTCGTGGGGTTGGGTGTTTGACGAGGGCATAGGTGGTTGGAGAATCAATTAGCGTCGGAACCTTGTTAAAAATCTCCCCGACACGGAGATGGAGATTTTGCTGACTTGGTTTGTTGCTAATTGTAACGAGTTGAGGATGCCATAAGG
>JALYGX010000028.1 GCA_030776905.1 Cyanobacteriota bacterium
TCTCTTCCCCAATACTCATCATCTGAATTGCCATCACAGGAAAAACTTGTTCTTTTTGCATGGCAAGGCTGAGCATCCCACCGTTTTGAATTTCTACCTTCGACGCCTCGATCGCGTTAGCGATCACCTGGTTGCCTGAGGTATCTCGGACGATGTCTAAGGAGTTAAGGATTGGCACTCCCGAACGAGTCAGTGTCCCAAAAATTCGGCAAAATCGAGCAACCGCTGATTTTTGGTTCAGGTCACCAAATAGTGGCATTTTTAATAAAAAGCCATCGATTTGTACGCGACCAATTGGCGTTTTGTAGTACCACCTGATGGCAAAGACAATACCAATGATAATCCCAAACATCATCAGAAGTTTCGGGATATCTCTGAGGATTTCACTCAAATTGACCATAAATTGTGTTAGAGCAGGTAACTCTGTTCCCAAGTCTTTGAAAATTGCCGCAAAAATCGGTATCAAAAACACTGTCATGCCGAAAAAGACAAGAATCGCGAGGACTCCAACAACAGTTGGATAAGCCAGCGCGGATTTAACTTGGTTTTTCAGCCGCGCCATATCCTCAAGTAACTTAGCGAGTCGGTTGAGTACCTCGTCGAGAACACCTCCAACCTCGCCAGCCTGTACCATACTGACGTACAGAGTATCAAAGCACTGGGGATGCTTGCGCATAGCTTCAGAGAGGTTTGTTCCCTCCTGAACTTCTTTGCTAATTGCAATTAATGCCTTTTTCAGCTTTGGATTGGGACATTGCTCAGATAACACACCAAGACAGCGCACTAGCGCTACCCCGGCATTGACCATCGCCGCAAATTGACGTGAAAAGATCGCTTTGTCTTTGATTGTGAGGTTGCTAAACTTTGCATTAAGTTCCTCAAAGTTAAAGTCGAGGCTGAAGGATTTCCTAACCTTGCCAACAGTAGCATATCGATTTTGAAGGATGGTACGGGCTTGTTCAGGAGAGGTAGCTTCGATTTTCTCTTTCTTGGCGTTTCCTCTTAAGTCCCGAACCTCAGCGATGAATGTAGGCATAGCTCGTGTTTAGATGAAGGGAAAGCGTTTATGTAATGGATGACTTCGTTGTTCGTTCTGACTGGTTTGAATTCAAAACTCAGGGCGGGCAAGGATAGACCGCCCCGCAAAACTCAAGACTGAACCAGAACTAGCGAGTAGGAGCTTTCATCCCCCCCATTTTAGGAGCCATCGCAGCAACCCCAGCTCCTCCACCAGCGATGATACGCTGCATCTCTTCGGGCTTGGAACTCTTGGACGCTGCCATCTCAAACGAGATAGCACCCGTTTTAACGTGATGAGCTAAAGACTGTTCCATCGTTTGCATGCCCATTTTTGCACCCGTTTGGATCGCTGAGTAAATTTGAGGCACTTTTCCTTCGCGGATGAGGTTCGCGATAGCTGGGGTCACGATCATGATTTCCTGAGCCATCACCCGACCAAACTCACCGGGTTTCGGGTTTTTCTTGGGTACCAGGGTTTGACTGAAGACGGCGATTAAGGAGTTAGAGAGTTGAGCATTGATTTGTTGTTGTTGTTCTGGCGGAAATACATCAATAATCCGGTTTACTGTTGAAGCCGCTGAACTCGTATGGAGTGTACCCATTACCAAATGACCTGTTTCAGCAGCAGAAATGGCAAGAGAAATTGTGTCCAAATCCCGCATTTCTCCAACCAGAATTACATCCGGGTCTTCCCGTAAAGCTGCTTTTAAAGCATTTGCAAAACTTTTGGTGTCTTCACCTTTTTGCCTTTGGTGAATCAAGCTTTTAACATTTGGAAACACATATTCAATTGGGTCTTCCACCGTTAGAATGTGTTCGGCTCGCGTCCGGTTAATCAAGTCAACCATTGCTGCCAGTGTCGTGGTTTTACCAGAACCCGTTGGTCCGGTAACCAAGACTAATCCCCGTGGTCTTTCGCTCATTTCTCGAACGATATCGGGTAAATTTAACTGGTCAAAGTTAGGAATCTTGGACGATAACGCCCTCAATGCTGCCGCATAGTAGCCACGCTCTTTATAAACATTGACGCGGAAGCGGGCTAACCCTTTGACACCATAAGAACAATCTAGTTCCCAATTCTGCTCCAACTCCTTGCGTTGTGAGTTATTGAGCATACTGAAGATTAGCTTTTGACACTCTTGGGGCGTCAGTGGCTCTTCGTTGATAGGCTGAAGTTTTCCACTGACACGGAAGTAGATCGGTGCACCCGCTTGCAGGTGTAGATCTGACCCACCCATCTCAATTAGCTGCTCCATCAAGTCTTCAATCATCAATTCCATGAGGCTATCTCCTTCGATGTTGTTGATTGTTAATTAGGTGTTGTTAGTTGTAGTTGGAACAGAAATTCAAAAACTAACAACTAACAACTTTTTTTAGTTCTAAAAACGAGGTGTCATACAGTAAGGGCAGTCCAGCCACTCCTGTTGTGTTTCGGCATGGCAAGTCCGACAGGTGAGAGAACTCTTGCGTTTGGCTTTGAGTTCTGACTCTAGACCGGAATCAGTAAAGGTCACCCGTTCGACTTCTTCGAGGGTGGTGTAACCGTTTTGTACTAGGTTTAAGCTGTAGGCTAATAAGGTTGTCATTCCCTCTTCAACGGCAGTTTCCTTAATCCGCTCTGTAGGGGCACCTTCGTTGATTAGGGTCTGGAGGCGATCGCTAACTCGCATCACTTCATAGACACCAACACGTCCTTTGTAGCCAACCCCGTTACATTTTTTGCAGAGCGTACCTTGGCTTCTTGCTTCTTGAATCTGTTCGGATCGCAAGGTGTTAGCTTGATAGAGAGTGATTTCGCCTTCAGAGGACGCCGATAAACCAAATCGGGCAAGTTCAGCAGAACTGGGGAAATAAGAAAGGCGACATTGGTCACAAACACGCCGCATCAAGCGTTGTGCCAATACCCCCAATAGTGCGCCAGAAACCATGAAGGGTTCAACACCCATTTCGTCTAGACGGGCGATCGCACCAGCGGCATCATTAGTGTGGAGCGTCGTCAACACCAAGTGCCCCGTTAGAGCGGCTTCAATCGCCGTTTTGGCGGTTTCTTTGTCTCGCGTCTCACCCACCAGAATCACGTCAGGGTCTTGCCGCAGGAAAGAGCGCAGGATCGAGGCAAAGTCCATTCCCTTTTCCCGCAACACCTGCACCTGAGTAATACCCGCTAATGAATACTCAATCGGGTCTTCCGCCGTACTGATATTCACGCCTGGGTCATTTCGTTCTGCCAGCATCGAGTATAAAGTTGTTGATTTACCCGATCCGGTTGGTCCGGTTACCAAGATTAGGCCGAAGGGACGGTTTGTCATATCCCTGACCATTTGCAGTGCGTCTTGGTCTGTGATCAACTTATCCAAACCCAACTGGGTTTGCTCGTTATCCAAGATTCGCAGAACGATTTTTTCGCCGTAGCGGCTAGGTAAGCTGCTGACCCGAAAGTCAACTTTGCGACCCTGGAACATCCGGCGTATTTTACCATCTTGAGGCAATCTTCGTTCCGCAATGTCCAGCTCTGCCATAATTTTGAAGCGAGCTGCAACAGCGGGGGAGATTTTCTTCGGTAAGGTATCGTCAAAGGCTGCACGTAGCACCCCATCTTTCCGGAAGCGGATGCGCAAAGAATCTTCCTGCGGTTCGACGTGAATGTCGGAAACCCCTTCTTGCAGGGCTTTAGCAAGAATTTTGTTGACGAGGGCGATGACCGGTCCTGCATCAGCATCCGTAGCCGTGGATACATCCTCGACTTCATCCGGTGCATCCCCTAGTTCTACGCTCTCTAAATCGATCTGGGATACATCAACCGATTTCTGATATTCTTCCTGCCTTTGACGTTCCAGTTTTTCGTCACGATACTGAGAAATTATCTGCTGATAGTCTTCCTGGGTGATGACCATCCGTTGCAGCGCAATTCCCTGAGGTCGTAGAATTCGGGTTAAATCATCTTGGGCATCTAAATTGTCTGGGTCAACCATCGCCACCAAGACCGATGGCGGCTGGGTTTCTGTCTTCGATAGCGGGACTAGGCGATAGCGACTACAGATATCAATAGGAATCAGGCTATCGATGAGTTGACCGACCTGATGGTTGGAAATTTCGCTAAGTTCCGGATCTAGCGACTCAACACCGTAAAGAACTTTTAGTTCAAACAACTGTTGTTTCTTGTACTGGCGCAGTAATTCAGGTGTTAACTGACGCCCTGTGAGCGATTCAAGAATCTCTGTTAGGGGTCTTCCTGACTTGCGGGTTTCTACCAGTGCCTGCTGCATCTGGTCGTTGTCAACGTAACCCGCCTGAATTAGCGATCTGCCAAAGGGTGAAACATCGCTGCGTAAGGCGACGGCGCGTGATAGTTTTGAGGATTGAGTCATAGCGGGTGAGAATATCTCCTTACATTACAAAGTATTCCCAAAAGCCGTTGCTTATATTGCATTTGAGAAGCTCGCATTGGGGCAACTGCCCAGTCACCTGACACATCTAGATGGCTCGGCAGAGCGTAAAAACAGCCCCTTCCTTAACTGCATTACGTCGTAGCACCATGAGGTAAAGGCTTTTCTAACAAGTCATGTCTGATGCTACTCAGATGCTTGAATTACAAATATCTTGACTAAAGATGAAACGCCAGTTCTCAGGTCATCTGAACTTGATAAAATTCTTGGGGTGAGCAAAAGCAGGATTATGCGTTAGCAAAAGCAGGATTATGCGTTAGTAGAATATTCTATTGATGATAGCTTTTACCAACTCGCGTTTGCACCGCTTCCAGAAGACATTTTGGAGAGCGATCGCAAACTCAAGCCAAGACCAAGTTCGTTAAACTATCCAGGGGAAGTCGTGCCTCAACAAGCACTTTTGCGAACAGATATTCAGCCTCAGCCGCAAAAGAGCAGACAAAGCTGGAATAAAAGCACTGGAACGATCCTACTCCTTCAACGGCAGTTCTTAAAGCTCTCAAAGAGGTGATAGTAAAATAACGTTATCAGAGGCAAGTGCACAAAAAATATAAAAAAACAATACTATATAAATTAATGTTACATTGGGTTATTAAGTGGCACAGTTTTGTCACTGAGAAGTAAAAATCTGCAAAAACGCCAGATTTTAGCTCTCGGTAGTTTCCTGATGACTATACTGAGTAAGCAGCGGCTATGTTACTTTGGCGCGTTAGTAGTTAAACACCCTAGCAGCTTGGAAGCATATTGCCCAATAAAAGGCTTTGCCAAAAAAATTTGTGAGGAATCAGGTTGCTAGTAAGAGAGTATAGATAAACCAGAGCGCAATTACTAGCAGTCTTTATAAGTGGGATGAGTGGAGCATGAGCGACGAAGAAAAGCAACAAGATAAAAATTCGCAACAGACCAATGAGTCGGGAGCGATGAGTCAAGAAGATCATGAAGGCGCATCGGCAGTGCCGGAGGTGGAATTGAATATAGAAAATGATTTAGAGGCGCAACCCAATTTTGAAGAACAAGATGCTGAGGCGTTAGGGGTGTCAGCGGCGACTGATGCTGGGGAAAATCGGGAGGCTATGGCAACCGAATCAGTAACTGATGGCTCGTCACCCAATGGCGATGGAGCGATTATCGAAAGCTTAAAACGGGAAAATGAGGCGCTGAAAGCTCAAGTAGAAGATCTCAATCAGCAATGCGACTCATTTAAAACGCAATCCATGCGAATTGCTGCAGATTTTGATAATTTCCGCAAGCGTACTGCGAAAGAAAAAGAGGAATTGGAACAGCAGATCAAGCGGGTCACCATCACTGAGTTACTGCCAGTGGTTGATAATTTTGAGCGAGCGCGATCGCAAATCAAGCCTCAAAACGATGGGGAAATGACCATTCACAAAAGCTATCAGGGTGTTTATAAGCAGCTAGTAGACGGCCTGAAGCGAATTGGAGTTTCTCCTATGCGTCCGGAAGGACAAGAGTTTGATCCAAATCTCCACGAAGCGGTGATGCGGGAACCCACCGATCAACACCCAGAAGGGGTGGTGATCGAACAGCTAATGCGGGGGTATATGTTAAATGATCGGGTGCTGCGTCACGCTATGGTAAAAGTAGCGGCAGCTCTAGAAAACCCTAGTGAAGACTCTGAGCAGGATTCTGGGTCATCTGTGGGGTAATGGGGAATATCCCGCTAACGTGAAACTTGCTGCTGCTCATGTGCCGTGGTAACCTCAAAGAAAGGCAAACCAGAGACCTATGTAGCCGGCTGCTTTAGCCGTGCTTGTGTAATAGTCTCTATAATTAACTACTAGGAAAGGTTGAACCAGGGTAAGTCTATTCCAAATAATTGGTTCAACTAAAACCTAAAAAACTTTACATACTTTTACGCCGCAGCACTATGGGAAAAGTCATTGGCATCGACCTGGGCACGACCAATAGTTGCGTCGCTGTTTTAGAAGGGGGACAACCCATCGTCATTTCCAACTCGGAAGGTGGGCGAACCACACCGAGCATTGTAGGATTTGGCAAGGCAGGCGAACGCTTGGTCGGTCAACTGGCAAAGCGGCAAGCAGTGACCAACGCGGAGAACACGGTATACAGTATTAAGCGCTTTATTGGGCGTCGGTGGGATGATACCGCAGAAGAGCGATCCCGCGTTCCCTATACCTGCGTCAAAGGGCGTGATGATACCGTCGATGTCCAAATTCGGGGTCGCGATTACACCCCTCAAGAAATCTCGGCAATGATCCTGCAAAAGCTAAAAACGGATGCCGAAAACTTTCTCGGTGAACCGGTGGAGCAAGCAGTGATTACGGTTCCGGCTTACTTTACAGATGCCCAAAGACAGGCAACAAAAGATGCCGGAACGATTGCTGGTCTGGAAGTTCTGCGCATCATTAACGAACCAACTGCTGCCTCTCTTGCCTACGGTCTAGACAAACAGGATGAAGAACAGAAAATTCTGGTATTTGACTTGGGCGGAGGTACATTTGATGTCTCTATTTTGCAACTGGGAGACGGTGTATTTGAAGTCAAAGCTACCTCTGGAAATAACCACTTAGGAGGAGATGACTTTGACAACGTGATCGTTCTCTGGATGATTGAAAACTTCAAGGCAACAGAGGGGATCGACCTGGGATCAGATAAAATGGCACTTCAGCGCTTGCGAGAAGCGGCTGAAAAGGCAAAAGTTGAACTCTCTAGTATGGTGACAACCTCTATCAACCTGCCGTTCATTACGGCTGATGAGACAGGTCCGAAACACCTAGAGATGGAATTGTCCAGAGCCAAGTTTGAAGAACTGGCTAGCGAACTGATCACAGGGACGATAGAACCTGTGACCCAGGCATTAAAAGACTCTGACCTAAAGCCAGAAGATGTCGATCGCATTCTTTTGGTGGGTGGTTCGACCCGTATCCCAGCAGTTCAAGAGGCAATTAAGAAGTTTTTTGGTGGAAAAGCGCCAGATCGCTCAGTCAACCCAGACGAAGCTGTAGCCCTCGGTGCAGCGATTCAGGGTGGCGTTTTAGGAGGCGAGGTTGAGGACTTGCTACTCCTAGACGTAACCCCTTTATCTCTAGGAATTGAGACCTTGGGAGAAGTATTCACAAAAATCACTGAGCGGAACACCACAATCCCGACCAGTAAGTCCCAGGTATTTTCCACAGCAACAGATGGACAAACCTCTGTGGAAATCCATGTGTTGCAGGGTGAACGGGCGATGGCTAGAGACAACAAGAGCCTGGGTAAGTTTCTGCTCACGGGTATTCCACCAGCTCCTCGCGGTATCCCTCAAATCGAAGTCTCATTTGAAATCGATGTCAACGGGATTCTCAAAGTTTCAGCCGCTGATAAAGGGACGGGTAGAGAGCAAAGCATCCGGATTACCAATACTGGGGGATTAAGTTCCACTGAAGTGGAACGGATGCGTCAAGAAGCTGAAAAATATGCAGAACTAGACCGTCGCCGCATTCAATTGGTGGAACTTAAAAACCAAGCCGATAGTCTCTTCTACAGTTACGACACGACTATAAAAGACAACCAAGAATTGATTGATCAGATTATTCAGGCACAAGCCCTTCAGGCGCAAGCCAATGACAAAAGGAAGGAGATACAAGCGGAGTTAGTAGATACCTCTAATAGTAGTGTTGAAGAGGTCAAACAAAAAATTGATGAGTTCCAACAAATTCTATTTGCGATTGGAAACCATATATACAGCAACGCTTCTCAGAATGTAGAGGTACACGACGGCATTCCTGGTGATGAAACTCCGCCCCTGCAAGAGTCCAACACCAATGCTGAACCAACACTAGATGAAGCCGTTGACTTGAATTTTGATTTCGGGGATGAGACGATGACAGCTGACTACGAGGCAGTTGATGCTGACTAAGGCTAGCTTATAAAAGAAAGCAGGTAGCACTCAACCTGTTTTCTAAGAGACAATATACGGGTGTAGGGGCGCTCTTTGAAGACGCCATTAACTGGCTACCTTCAATCGCCCGACTCACACCAAACCTGCCCATATTAAATAACTAAACCCAGATCAGCGCTCTATGCCTGACTATTATGAAATTCTTGGTGTCTCTCGCGACGCCGACAAAGAGGAAATGAAGCGTGCTTACCGTCGCCTTGCCCGGAAGTACCATCCGGATGTTAACAAGGAACCCGGAGCAGAAGAGCGCTTTAAGGAGATTAATCGGGCTTACGAAATCCTGTCAGAACCAGAAACTAAGGCGCGATATGACCGCTTTGGGGAAGCTGGCGTATCATCCGGTGCGGGAGCTGGCTTCTCAGATTTTAGCGACGTGGGCTTTGCCGATATATTTGAAAGCTTCTTCAGCGGCTTTGCTGGCGGGATGGGTCAGCAAGCCGCACGCCGACGTAATAGTCCGGTTCGGGGTGACGACCTGAGGCTAGACTTAAAGCTGGAATTCCGGGAAGCTGTATTCGGCGGTGAAAAGGAAATTCGGATTCCTCATTTAGAAAACTGCAACGTCTGTAGCGGCACAGGTGCCAAAGCCGGGACTCGACCTCGAACTTGCACAACTTGCAGCGGTAGCGGTCAAGTGCGTCGCGCTACCCGGACACCTTTTGGTAGTTTTACCCAAGTCTCCGTGTGTCCGACCTGTAACGGTGAGGGACAGGTGATTGAGGACAAGTGTGAATCTTGTGGGGGCGCAGGTCGCAAACAAGAAACGAAAAAGCTCAAAATCACCATTCCTCCAGGAGTGGATAATGGGACGAGACTGCGCGTTTCTAAAGAAGGAGACGCGGGATTGCGTAATGGGCCGCCGGGAGACTTATACGTCTATTTATTTGTTGAGGAAGACGCCGAATTTCAGCGGGATGGGATAAATATCCTGTCTGAAATTAAGCTCAGCTATTTGCAAGCTATTTTAGGGTGTCGTCTGGAAGTCAATACAGTGGATGGCCCAGTGGAGTTAACGATTCCTCCCGGAACTCAACCCAGTACAGTGCTGACACTAGAAAATCATGGTGTACCTAAACTAGGGAACCCGGTGAGTCGGGGCGACCACCTGATTACGATTTTGATTGACATCCCCACCCGCATCACGGCTGAAGAACGGGAACTGCTGGAGAAGTTGGCGAAGATTAAAGGCGATCGCACGGGGAAAGGTGGTCTAGAAGGATTCTTGGGAGGGCTATTTCGCGGATGAGTAACCCAGCCGTATCGACGGTCAACCAGACGCCTGATGCCCAGTTAGATTTGCGTGGAACGCCTTGCCCGATTAACTTTGTGCGCACCAAACTCTGCTTGGAGCAAATGACGCCTGGAGCGTTATTAGAAGTGTGGCTCGACCCCGGAGAACCAATCGAGCAGGTACCTGATAGTTTGGCGATGGAGGGCTACCCAATTGAGGAAGTCGAAGATCGCGATAACTACTTTGCGCTGAAGGTTCGCCGTCCCTTAGCGAACCCATGAATGGGGTTCCACCTGAAATCGAGTTATCAGAAGTCCCTACGCCCTTAGCGGGGACTGTACTAGCTGTACAGGCGAACTTCTACCAAGTGCAGCTCGATTGGGGATTGACCGATCGCTCAAAATCTCACCCCGCCCTTACTCAGGAAAAGAGCGGAACGATTCAACTGCTATGCACCCGTAGGATGCGATTGAAAAAAATTGGTCAGCGGGTGATGGTAGGCGATCGCGTTTTAGTGGAAGAACCTGACTGGGTAGATAAGCGAGGCGTGATCGCAGAAGTATTACCCCGCCAAACCCAGCTAGACCGTCCGCCAGTCGCTAATGCCGAGCAAATTCTCCTCGTCTTTGCCTTAGCAGATCCTCCTTTAGAGCCGTATCAGCTAACTCGATTTCTGGTTAAGGCAGAGTCTACAGGATTGGGTGTATCTTTGTGCTTAAATAAGAGCGATTTGGTGTCGGATGAAGACTTCGAGGAGTGGAGAAGTCGTCTCCAAGACTGGGGTTACGAACCTGTATTTATCAGTATCCGTACTCGTCAAGGATTAGAGGAACTGAACAACCAGCTAAATGGAAAAATAACTATTTTGGCTGGTCCTTCTGGTGTCGGTAAATCCAGTCTTATCAATTACCTGATTCCGAATCTCAACCTGCGAGTGGGAGAAGTATCTGGCAAACTCAGTCGAGGGCGTCACACAACCCGCCATGTAGAACTGTTTGAGCTACCTGCTGGTGGACTCCTGGCAGATACCCCTGGTTTCAACCAACCAGATATCAACTCTACCCCCGAACAGTTAGTTCAGTATTTTCCAGAAGCAAGGGCTAGCTTAGCCGCCAATAGCTGTCAGTTTAGCGATTGCCTGCATCGAGATGAACCTAACTGTGCGGTACAGGGTGAGTGGGAGCGATATGAGTATTATTTAGATTTATTGGAAGAAGCGATCGCTTATCAAGAGTGGTTGAACCAACAAGCCGATCCAGAGTCAACCCTGAAGGGGAAAAGCAAAGGCAAAGGGCAAACTCAGTACGAACCTAAATTAGAAACTAAAAAATATCGTCGGCTTTCCCGTCGCGCTCAACACCAAGCACTTCAGGACGTGTATCAGGACTCTGAGGAATAGACCTGTCTTGAAAGTGCTGTAAGCGTTGCGGGGCGTAGCCCGTGTTGAGTAGGGAAAGAGACACCTTCTCAGCTAGAAATATTTAGGATATCTTCATAGAAAATTGGTAATACTCTCTAGCTCTTACGTAGTTTTGCTGACATTAAGTGATTTTGCTGAGAGGGTGAGAGTAATCAGGTAGATTTTCCGTAAATTTGCGGTTCTTCGCCAGCCAGAGCTTCGCTATGGTATAGCAGATGACAAGTTACGTTCTACCTCCGGTAGGACGGACTTTCAACAACATCAGGGTGAATAAACCAGCAGGAGCTTAAGTTAGTTGATTAACGAACTTAGGTAGTCAACAGGACTCACATAAGAACAGTTTGCAGCTTTTTTTGGGTGTTACTTACTCAACAATTAACCGCTGGGAGAATGGGCGCACTACTCTATCCTTGATGGCGATGAAGCTAATTGAGCAGAAGCTTTCGGAGATGGATGAACCTGGTAGTAATTTACGGCAAAAGTAGTTAGAGCTAAGTAGCGATGCATCCTGAACGTCCGATAAAATCCTCAATTGAGACGATAAAAGTTTTTTTAACTCTCTGGCGCTCACTGATAAGAAGCTTTTTGATGTTGTTGCGTGGAGGCTTAGGTAGAGGTAAGAATAGACACCTCGCCGCTAAATCTCACCAGAGAGCAACGCCAAAAGCTGTACCAGCACCTAGTCCTAGCAATGAGGTAGAACGGTTAAAGGCACTCCAGCGCTACAACATTCTCGATACTCTTCCAGAAGTTGCCTTTGACGATTTGACGGCTTTAGCTTCTTATATCTGCGGAACTCCCATTGCCCTAGTTAGCCTAATTGATACTGATCGACAGTGGTTCAAGTCGAAAGTCGGTCTGGAAGCGACAGAAACACACAGGGATTCGGCGTTCTGCGGTCATGCCATTCTCTCTCCTAGCGAACCGTTTATTGTCCCCAATGCGCTAGAGGATGAGCGGTTTGCCACCAATCCGTTGGTAGTATCTGACCCGAATATCCGCTTTTACGCAGGAGTCCCGTTAGTAACGCCTGATAACTATCCCCTTGGTACCCTTTGTGTAATTGACCGGATTCCACGTCGTCTGACGAACGAGCAAATTGAGGCTTTAAGGGCTTTGGGACGGCAAGTCATCACCCAGATGGAGCTACGGATTAATCTAACCAAGTTAGAACGCACAGTTGTGAAGCATAAGGAGACAAAGTCGGCACTGTTAAGCAGTGCTGCTACAAATCGAGCTTTGCTGAACGCTATCCCAGATTTAATGTTTCGCCTCAGTCGAGATGGCACTTTTGTGAATTACAAAGGACCTAAATCTGGAGGCTTGTTCATCCAAGAACAGGAATTGCTTGGCAAAAAAGTGGATGAGGTCATGCCAGAAGAAGTGGCTCAACCAATGCTGCGCTGCCTAGAACAAACCTTACAAACTGGTGAACTTCAAGTTTTTGAGTATCAGTTATCCTTGCAGGGTAATACAACTTACTGGGAAGGTCGGTTGGCTGTCACTGAGAAAAATGAAGTCATGGCAATTATGCGTGACATTACTAAGCGCAAGATTGCAGAAGCCGAACTCCACAAGGCACTGGAAAGAGAAAAGGAACTTAATGAACTCAAATCTCGCTTTATTTCTATGGCAAGCCACGAGTTCCGTACACCTCTAACTACTATCCTAGGTTCCGCTGAATTGCTCAAACATTACAGCTATAAATGGTCGAGTGAGAAAAAACTTGTTCATTTTGAGCGGATTCACTCCAATGTCCAGCATTTAGTTGAGCTATTAAATGATGTATTACTAATCGGTCAAGTCGAAGCTGGAAAATTGCAATTTAATCCAGAGCGGCTAGACGTGGTTCAATTCTGTAGCACTTTAGTGGAAGAGTTGCAACTGAGTGCGGGGAGTGAACACACCATCACCTTTACTTGTCAATTTTCCAAGCTAGAGGGTTACCTAGATGAAAAACTGCTACGACATATTCTTAGCAATTTGCTGAGCAATGCCATTAAATATTCACCGAGTAGTAGCACGGTTAATTTTGAACTGGTTTGTCAAAATGATTTGGCGATTTTCCACATTCAAGACTCTGGCATCGGCATTCCTTTAGAAGATCGACAACATTTATTTGAGTCATTTCATCGAGCCAAGAATGTTGGTAATATTCCTGGGACAGGACTGGGGCTGTCGATTGTCAAAAGGTCTGTCGATTTACACGGGGGCAACATTACTGTTAATAGTGAAGTTGGAGTAGGGACTACATTTACAGTCACCATTCCCTTGAGCAAGGATAGATAAATAGATAAGAAAGATTCTGGTGATTGAACAAGAGTAGGAGTTGGGATTGTTCTAAGGGAAGCGATCGCACTTCAAAACCAAACGCGATCGCTTTTCCTCACCAGTCTCAGCCAATTCTTACAAACTCCTGTAACTATTGAATGATACACTCTTCAAGTTTTGACACAAAAGTATAGAATCGATTCAGATGACCATCCCAATACGCACCAAACAAGCCAGATTTCCATACAAAACCTAATACTTGAAGATACTCCGGTAAGTGTCCTTCAGGAGCATTGAGATTGAAGGTAAATTGAGCGTATTTAATCCATGAGCTTTCCACACGCCACCCCACACGCTTACCAAATTGATTCACATTGCCATTCACGCTTTTCCAGATGCGCTTTTGAACGCTAAAACCAAAGCGACCATTGCTGTAGTTGACCCAAAGCTCGTCAATTATACAAAGGTCTTGGCAGGGAATTCTTTCAATAGATTCAGAGTCAAGCCAGCGTCCTTTTCTAGAACAAGCTATCGAAAGCAGAATATTGCCAGTTTCCAGATTAGCCCCTATCCAGTTTCCCGCTGCTAGTAAATCCCGTAGTTTAGTGTAATCAACACCTACTGCTGAAATCAAAGGAACAGAGAAAGTTTGTTGCGGTGATTGGTAGTACGGTTGAGCTGTTTCAGCAACTTTCATTCCTAAGAGTTCCAAGTACTCGCGCATAGACTGAGGGCGATCCTCTGGCTTGACCTCCATCCCTCTGACAATTGCCTGATTTACCTTGTCGCTGATACTAGGATTAATCTGCTTTGGTCGCTCTAACGGTGTACCAATAGCTCTAAGTGGTGCAATAGCCGGCACTTCTACAGTTAAGAGGTAGTACAGCGTTGCAG
>JALYGX010000029.1 GCA_030776905.1 Cyanobacteriota bacterium
ACCTTTTTAATTACTAAGACGGCTCTATCCCCCCAACTCGCCAGTCAAACGTCCTCTAGCAGTAGGATTTCCGTTGAAAGCCCCACAGCAAGCCCTATTGACAAACCCACACCCCCTTCTCCTGTCAGTTCACCGAGCGAAAGTCCTGTGGAAAGCCCTGTGAAAGACTCCACAGTGCCTTCCCCGACTAGCTCCCCGCTCCCCAGTCCCAGCGCAACGTCTACCGGAAAGCCCGTAACACCTTCCCTTGTCACTCCAACGCCTAAAACCCAAGCGCCACCCGCTCCAGCGCCAGTGGTTGCCAAACCCGCACCGACTCCAGCACAACAGCCTGCTGCGATCGCCACTCCCTCTCGTCCAGAACCCCAGGTATCAGAACTCCTGAGCCAAGCCGATCGCTTGCGACAAGCCGGACAGTACCAGAAAGCCATAGACCTCTACGACCAAGCCATCGCCCGTAAACCGAGTGCAGAAGCGTATTGGGGTCGTTGTTACAGCCTGAATTCAATACAGCAGCCTGCGGAGGCGATCGCATCCTGCAATGAAGCGCTTGCCCTCAATCCCAACTATCCAGAAGCCTTGTGGAGCAAAGGTAACGCTCTTGACCAGCAGCAACGCCCTGCCGACGCGCTAAAACTCTACGAGCAAGTGACTGCCCTCAAACCAGATTTTACAGAAGCTTGGAATAACCAGGGAGTTGCCCTCCTAAGGGTAGGTCGCGCTACTGAGGCTGTCGCTGCACTTGATAAAGCAACGACACTCAATCCCAGTTTTGCCAATGCTTGGGCTAACCGGGGTGCTGCCCTGTGGGAACTCGGAGACTTCAATAAGGCGATCGCTTCTATAGATAAGGCACTCGCAATCCAGCCTGACAACAAAGACGCTATTAACCTGCGTCAGCTAGCACGGGAAAAACTAGGGCGTTAGGATACTCAGCTAATCGGCATTTAATTTGCATTCAGGGGAAGCAGGGGAAGCTTACAACCTACTCCTCCACGCGATAACCCAACTCTGCCAAACGGATGCGAGATTGCCGCCATTTTGGTTGTACCTTGACAAACAGTTCCAGGTAAACCTTTCCCGCAATTAATTTTTGCATTTGTTCGCGGGCAGCGCTGCCTATGCTTTTGAGCATACTGCCCTTTTGACCAATCACAATGCCTTTTTGAGAGTCACGCTCAACGTTAATAGTGGCGAGAACGCGGGTAATCTCCGGCTCTTCCTCGACTAAATCGATGGCGATCGCGACCGAGTGGGGTACTTCTTCACGAGTCAGCAGCAAAATTTGCTCCCGAATTAATTCTCCCATGATGAAACGTTCCGGCTGGTCAGTGACTAAGTCGGGGGGATAATAATAGGGTCCTGGTTCCAGCTTTTCGATTAACAGGTTCTGCAAATCTTCCAACCCGTCACCTGTAAGGGCAGAAAATTTGGCTACCTGCCAGTTATGAGGGGTCGCGAGTTGGGCATAAGTTTCATCGAGTGACACCCCCTTAGTTCCCCCTTTACCAAGGGAGGGTTGTAGATCGGATTTGTTGATGCCGAGAATTACGGGCGTCTGAGTGTGGGTTAGGAGGTCAACAATAAAGCGATCGCCTCCTCCCGCCTCCACTGAACCATCCACCACAAACAGCACCACATCCACCGAATCAATGGCAATCCGGGCATTTTGTACCAACACCTTACCGAGTTGGTGATGGGGCTTGTGAATTCCTGGCGTATCCACAAAAATTAGTTGGGCTTCCGGTGTCGTCAGGATGCCTCGTAGTCGATTGCGCGTTGTCTGCGCTACTGGCGAAGTGATGGCAATCTTTTGCCCCACCAGTTGGTTCATCAGCGTCGATTTACCAACATTAGGGCGTCCGATGATGCCGATAAAACCGGATTTGAATCCCTCAGGGGCTTCGGGAATACTCGACCAGTCTGAGATGTCTTTTTGGTCGATGCTTGAGGCTAAGTCTATTTTGTCGCCGTCTTCCATGCTGTGCGCAAAGCTGCAATATATTTGCTTCCTTCAATCTACTGCTGTCGCTTGCTTAGTGACAGAAAAATTTTGCCCATATCCTCAAACAGCAAAAGCCACCACCTTTGATTGCGAGGCACAATGTTTTGTGTCTCCCTCTCTGGGTCAAGTTATCAGCTTTGACCGTGACTTGCGACTTAACATGAAAATTTCAAAGCGCCATTTGCAGGCATTCCGTTTACTTTTGCCTTTAAGCGGGGGCATCCTCATGGGGTTAACACCTGCCCCCGTAGAGGCTTGGTCTTTGGCATGGATTGCTCTGGTTCCGCTATGGTTCTTAGTTCTTAGGGTTCAGAGTATTCGCCAGTCTGCTTTGAACGGTTTAGTTTGGGGCATTGGCTACCACGGCTTGGCGCTGTTTTGGATTACTGGCGTTCACCCCATGACTTGGATGGGAGTGCCGTGGCTCGCTAGTTTGGCGATCGCATTTTTCTGCTGGACGGCTATTACTCTTTGGGGCGCTGTCTTAGTCGCTACCTGGGCAGCTAGTCTATTTTGGCTTTTCAATTCCTCCTCTTTGCATGGGGAAGTGAAATTAGGGAGCGAGAGAACGTCTAAAATTATCCCCTTAATTCGCGTTCTGATTGGAACAGCCCTTTGGTGTGGCTTAGAAGCTCTCTGGAGTGCGGGACCGTTGTGGTGGACTTCCCTCTCCTATACCCAGAGTCCTCATAACTTACTGATTTTACACTTAGGACAACTGTCTGGCCCTGCAACGGTTACAGGTGCGCTTGTAGCAGTGAATGGTTGGCTTGCCGAAGCCTTGATCAGTTATCTGCGCTCAAAAGGAACTAAAGCGAACCGGGAACAGGAGAATCTCAAAGCCAAACGCGAATTTCTCACTTACCTCGGTACAGCAGTTGGGCTATTAATTGTCTCGCACCTCATTGGTTTGGCACTGTACAGCCGCCCTCTAATTCAGCCCACCGTTGCTGCGTTAAAAGTGGGAATTATTCAAGGTAATATCGGCAACGACATCAAACTTTTCACAGAAGGTAAGCGTCGTGCCTTAGAAAAATACACCGACGGCTATCAGAAATTGGCGGGCGTTGGTGTTGATGCTGTTTTAACCCCGGAAGTAGCTTTACCCTTTTATTTAACTAACCTGAAGCGTCAAGCCTTCTACTCGGCAATTTTAGATAAGCGGGTTCTTGCGTGGGTGGGAGCCTACGGAGAACAAGGGAGTAGTTACACCAATAGCTTATTCACACTCACGGGTACAGGCGAGGTTCTTAGCCAATATGACAAGGTGAAACTCGTGCCATTAGGAGAGTATATTCCCTTCGAGTCAGTTCTCGGAAAGATTGTTGACCGACTTTCACCGTTAGATGCCCATATGGTTGCGGGTTCGCCAAGCCAGCTATTTGATACACCGTTTGGTCGGGCAATTGTCGGTATCTGCTACGAGTCAG
>JALYGX010000030.1 GCA_030776905.1 Cyanobacteriota bacterium
GCAGTGGGACGAGTCAATCCGAAACTATATTCGCTACGTCCATCGGCATGAAGGGTACACCGCCCGTTATAGTGGGGCATTAGTAGGAGATTTTCACCGGATTTTGTCTCAGGGTGGAGTCTTCCTGTATCCCGGTACGTTGAAGAAACCGGAAGGAAAGTTGCGTCTACTCTATGAATCAGCTCCCCTTGCCTTTTTGATAGAGCAAGCGGGTGGTAGAGCGAGTACGGGAACCCAGAATCTTTTGGACGTAGTGCCAGAAGCACTCCATGCGCGAAGCCCTCTGTTTATTGGAAGTAAAGAGGATGTTGCGCTTGTAGAGTCCTTTATTCAAGAGCGGGCACGGGAGTCAGAAAAAACGGTAATGGCTCGTTCTTAGAAGCTTGCTGTTGGTTGTTGATTCATCAATAATCCGCAGCTAATGACGGTCACAAATAGCAGGAGTCAAATTAATGACATCGACAGCAAATAATCCGATCTTTCAGATTGAACAACAGTATGGTCAGAGTATCTGGATGGATAATCTGAGCCGTACTTTGATTGAGTCCGGTGAACTCAAGCAGATGATTGAGGAGCGGGGGATCGTAGGAATCACCTCCAACCCATCGATTTTTGAAAAAGCGATCATCGGTAATGCCGTCTACGACGCGGATATCGAAGACGGCATCCGTGCAGGTAAATCTGTTCAGGAGATTTATGAATCCTTAGTGTTTGACGACATCCGCAATGCTTGCGATATCCTAAGACCTATCTATGAGTCGTCCAATGGTCTCGATGGCTACGTCAGTATTGAAGTGCCGCCAATCATTGCTCACGATACTGAAAAGACGGTCGAGGAAGCCCGACGGTATTACGAACAGATCGGTCGGGAGAACGTAATGATCAAGATTCCAGGAACGTCTAAAGGCTTGCCAGCCGTCGAGCAAGTGATTAGCCACGGAATCAACGTCAATGTTACCTTACTGTTCTCAGTAACTAGCTACGTTGAGACAGCTTGGGCTTATATCCGGGGCTTGGAAAAGCGGGCTGAGCAAGGGGAAGATATCAGCAAAATTGCCTCAGTTGCTAGTTTCTTCCTGAGCCGGATTGATAGCAATATTGATGATCGCCTTGACAAAAAACTCTCTGAGGGTGTTGATGACCTGAATATGGAGGCACGGCTTAAGGCAGTTAAGGGCAAAATCGCGATCGCCAATGCTAAAGTCGCTTACCAGAAGTACAAAGAGATTTTTGGAAGCGATCGCTGGGAAGCTTTAGCAGAAAAAGGAGCAAAAGTCCAGCGGCTACTGTGGGCAAGCACAGGTACGAAAAATCCAGAATACAGCGACGTTATGTACGTTGATGAACTCGTGGGTCCTGATACCGTCAATACCCTACCGCCTAGCACAATTGAAGCCTGTGCTGACCACTGTTCCCCTGCCAGCCGCATTGAAACGGGTGTTGAAGAAGCCTACAAGGTGATCGACTCTCTTAAAGACCCCGATATCGAGATCAATCTGGACGAGGTGATGGACGAACTCCTTGATGACGGCATTGCTAAGTTTGTTAAGCCCTTTGAGTCCTTAATGTCATCTCTAGAAGACAAAGTCAAAAACTTGGCAACGACAGTGTAATCAGTTTTTAGTTGTTGGTTGTTAGACAAGAGAAGTTGTTAATTCCCTATAACAGTAAACAACCAACAACTAACAGCTCTTTCTAACAACTAACCACTAACAACTAACGACGAACAACCCTATGGTGACTCTGCTAGAAAATCCTCTGCGCGTTGGATTGCAACAGGAGCGGACGCCGGAACCAGCAATTTTGGTGATTTTTGGAGCGTCTGGAGACCTTACCCAACGTAAGCTTGTCCCAGCAATTTACCAGATGAAACGCGATCGCCGCCTGCCGCCCGAAACCACAATTGTCGGCGTGGCGCGTCGAGAGTGGAGCCACGACTACTTCCGGGAGCAGATGCGCGAGGGCATTGAGCAATTTTCCACAGGCATCGGAGCCGAGGAAATGTGGGAAGACTTTGCCCAAGGGTTGTACTACTGTCCCGGTGACATTGATAACCCGGAAAGCTATCAGAAGCTCAAAGCTCTCCTTGAGGAACTGGATGGAAAACGAGGAACACGAGGTAACAGAGTATTTTACCTGTCCGTTTCCCCCAAGTTTTTCCCAGAAGCAATCCGACAACTGGGAGCAGCAGAAATGCTAACTGACCCAGTGAAAAGTCGCTTGGTGATTGAGAAACCCTTTGGTAGAGATTTGAGTTCCGCTCAAAAACTTAACCGAGTCGTGCAACAAGTCTGCAAAGAACAGCAGGTTTACCGTATCGATCACTACCTGGGGAAAGAAACTGTTCAGAATCTCTTGGTGTTCCGCTTTGCCAATGCCATCTTTGAGCCACTATGGAATCGCCAGTTTGTTGACCATGTTCAGATTACAGTGGCAGAAACGGTAGGGGTTGAAGATAGAGCAGGTTATTATGAAACCTCTGGTGCATTGCGGGATATGGTGCAGAATCACCTGTTGCAGGTGTTTTGCCTCACGGCGATGGAACCCCCCAATTCGCTAGACGCTGATAGCATCCGCACAGAGAAAGTTAAGGTACTTCAGTCAACCCACCTGGCAGACATCAATAACCTGGAAGTTTCAGCCGTTCGGGGTCAGTATTCAGCCGGTTGGATGAAAGGCAAGCAGGTTCCAGGCTACCGGGAGGAGCATGGAGTTGACCCCAACTCGACAACGCCAACGTATGTAGCAATGAAGCTACTGATTGATAACTGGCGTTGGCAAGGTGTGCCGTTCTATCTACGAACGGGTAAACGCTTGCCGAAGAAGGTGAGTGAGATTTCAATCCAGTTCCGTGAGGTGCCGTATCTGATCTTTCAATCGGCGGCGCAGCAGGCTAGCCCCAATGTGCTGACGATGCGGATACAACCCAATGAGGGGATTTCGTTGCGCTTTGAGTCAAAAATGCCTGGACCCAACCTACGCACCCGCACGGTGGATATGGACTTTAGTTATGGTTCTTCGTTTGGAATCTCAACCTCTGATGCTTACGATCGCTTGTTGCTCGACTGCATGGTAGGTGACCAAACTCTATTTACCCGTGCTGATGAAGTGGAAGAAGCTTGGCGGGTTGTGACTCCAGCCCTGGCGGCTTGGGAGGCACGAACTGACCCAGCGTTGATTCCCAAATACGAAGCAGGAACTTGGGAGCCAACGGAGGCGGAGCAATTGATTAATCGTGATGGACGCCGCTGGCGCAGACTGTAGAGACGTTCCGCCGGAATGTCTCTTACTAGTATTTATTGTTGAGTTGTCACAAGCCGTTAAATAGCGAACAACTAACAACGAATAACTGAATATGGCAACACAATCTCCTCCTCTGGTTTCTATACAACAGCCTAAAGATGTTTCCTTAAGTGAAATTGAGGCGGAACTTCGCCAAATTTGGCGAAGTTATGGTTCTTCTGATGACAACAGTGATATTCCTTCTGCTATACGAGCGTCAACGTTTAGCCTGATTGTCTATGAACCCGAAGAAACCCAGCAGTTATTGGCAGCACTGGGCTATTATTCGGGTCCAGTTGACGGTATTGTTGGTCCCCGCATGGTATCTGCCCTCAAGGCTGCCCAAAAAGCTTACGGGTTGCCAAGGACAGGTTATGCAGATGCTACAACTAAGGCAAAACTGCACGAAGACTATACAGAAAGACTAAACAACGGCGCAACAGCGAATACAGCTAAAGATGAACGGCTACAGTATTCTCCAGATCTTGAAAGTTCTGGAATTGCTGATGCGATCGCGGCAGCCAATCCCTGTCGGATTATCGCCCTTTGCCCAACCGCTGGTGAAGATGAAGGGGTTACAGTTCA
>JALYGX010000031.1 GCA_030776905.1 Cyanobacteriota bacterium
AATTACGAATAAAAGACTTAAGGTTTCGGTTGTGAGCTGGATTTATTCAGCTTTTTTAGTCGGACTTCTTCAACTTGACTGACTTGAAAAATTAGGGTAAATTTTTGACCCATTTCTTTTTCCACAAATGCTTCTAAAAGCTGCACCTGTTTGGGGGTCAAAGCTTCACTACTGCGAACAGTAAGACGGACTTCGGGCGGGTTTGTCAACCAGTTGGACTCGCTTTTAATCAGTTCCACTCGCTGGAAGGTAATAGTTCGATTGAGCAATGCCCGTTTAAGACTGGCTTCGAGTTGCGCTTGCCTGATTAATTCTGCAAAGCTCACGCCTAACGGAATGAGAAGTATAGCCGTCAAAGCCAACGCCCAAGCAAGAGCTTTGTGGGCGCGATATAGCGGGGTGTAGCCTGCCATTAAAAAGGTCAGCATACAGGAGAGGGTAATTCCCAGCAAATTGGTTAAGTAGAGGAGGCTTGCCCCTCGACTGAGCGACCAATCAGCTTGAGATAAACCCAAGCCAACAACACAAATGGGTGGCATAAGAGCAACAGCGATCGCAGTTCCTGCCAAAGTCCCAGAAACTTTGGGCTGAACTTTGGCAAAGCCACTGATTCCACCAGCAGCAACCGCAATTCCTAAGTCTAGTAATGTGGGTTTAGAACGAGCCAGAACTTCGCTCCCAAAGTCTGGAAGTCTTACCAAAGAACCCAGAAACCAAGCTAAAAAAATTGCGAGAATCGTCCCGACTACTACTGCCATTAAACCTTTGCGGAAGAGGACAACGTTACCTTCTAACGCTCCAAATGCTAATCCTCGGATTGGCAACATCAGAGGAGCAATGATCATGGCTCCGATAATTACAGCAGCACTATTGGAAAGAAGTCCCAAGGTAGCAATTACACAGGAGCCGAGAATCAATACAAGATAGTTAAGATTTAGAGTTGATTCTTCCAACAAGTCAATTTGTATTTGGTTTAAATCCTGTGGAGCAACCATTCTCCTGCTGAAATTATTAAAACGCTCCCGAATAGAGTTGAGCAAAATACTCTCCTTGAATCACCTCACTGACAATGACAATGATATTGTTCCTAATGGTTGCCACTTGATACGCTCGTCACTTGGTAGTTATCACAGCTTTTTCCTCACTCATCGCTGCTCTAACACCTTCACTGCCGCCAAATATCGCTCCTCAATACAAGCGCGATCGCATTCTTGAGATACCTCCTCACGGCTACTATCCTGGATCACCTGGGCATGACGCAGAAGCGCTGCCCGGTCTTTCTTGTTGCGGGTGTGTGTTGCAATAACTGCGATCGCTTCCAACATTCGGATTCTTACCGCTACATCCGGTTTGCTGTACTGTCGAATTTGATTAAAGGCATCATCGGTTAGCTTTGCAAACGTCACCGAGTCGGCAATTACGCGCAGGTTGTTGTGGTCATCGTAGCGATAAGGAGAGGGGAAATCTCTTTCGGCTAAGCGGCAGAGTCCTACACTAAGCTGGTCAATACATCGAATCGCGGTAAACGGATCGTTGATGCCTGGGGAAATTGCACGAAGCGCGACTTCAACGAGTTCGTTGATACAAAACTCTATATCCTGCTGCTCAGTGCGTTCTTTCCCCAAGATGAAAGCATCATTGATGTGCTGGGTGAGCTTCTCATTAACCCGTTCCCCAGGCCAAACCATTAGCAATTCGCTTCCTTGCACAACAAACTTGCCTGGGCGAAGTTTGAGACGCATCAGGAGGTCTTTGGACTTGGCAACTTTCATCAACTTCTCGTCATCAATTGCCTGAATGTAACCGCTTTGGGTAGCCAGGACTGGTGCAGCTTCTTTGTCGAACCCGACTGGGATTTCCTCAACCCATCGTCGCTTGGTTTCTGGTAGACTTTGCCCAATTTTTTGGGGGAAGAGGCGATCAACAGCTTTGTCCAGATCGTTGCTGACTTCTCCGATAATGTGGGACGCCTGAATTGAGGTTGAGGCGTGATGGATAAAGTAAATCAGCACGCCGATACTAGCGATCGCCAGCACGATACCGACCGTAACTGATATCTGCGGCACAAACACGTTGTAGTCATCTCCACGGACTGTTCGCAGGACGAGCAAGCAGTAGATAAATGTGGCAATGAATGTGCCAAGCACAACCTGATTACCCGTGTCCTGCATAAAGTTACGCAGCAGTCGCGGACCAAACTGTGAGGATGCCAAGGTGAGAGCAACGATTGTAATCGAGAAGGCAGTACCAGCAACGGTAATCATCGAACCAGCGATGGTTGAAAGCATTGTACGCGCACCATCAGGACCTCCCGTGTAGATCCAAGCCAACTTCTCACTCGGTCCAGACTTGCCTGCTCGATCCAGAGATAGCATTGTGAACGCCAAAGCGATCGCCATACCAGCCATCAGTGTTGGCACGAACCAGTAGCTGGAGTGGAGTGAGTCCCAAAGTTTGCCTAACTTGATGTTTTTCATCGACCATCGTTAACTGCTTGAGGATGATCGCTCCCATTCCCATCTCTTTGCGCCCGCATTTCGGCAAGCTTTCTGAGTGAACCACCAATGCTGCGTGGCTTCGGCACTTGTTTGTTCCCAGCCGGCCATCCTTCTCGTTGACGTGAGCGATCGCCATCTGTCTCTTCGGTTTGGTCGTGGAAGAGAATCTGCTGCGTCGGGAAGGGCAGATCAATACCGTTGGCAGTCAGCTTGTTCTTGATTGCAGAAAGAACCCTGTCTCGCGAGTCGAGAGCATCTGCACGTCGCGGGGGGTTGATCCACCACCGGGCGCGGATGTTCACGGTACTCTCCGCAAGTTCCATCACCAAGGCATCGGGGGAGGGTTCTCTCAAGACATCATCCACACTAGCGATCGCTTCCAAAATTAACTCCTTCGCTTGGTCAATATTATCGCCGTAGCCAATGCCGACATCGTACTCCAGTCGGCGGTTATCGAAGGCGGTATTCACCATCACCGAATTGGTAAACAGTTCAGCGTTCGGAATAACAATGCGGCGACCATCATAAGTTCTGATTGTCGTAGCGCGTGTCTCAATGTTTTCAACCGTTCCCTCAAAGTCTTTGAATACAATTTGGTCATCGATCTGGAATGGCTCAGTCAAAAGAATCAAAATCCCAGCTAGAAAGTTCTGAAGGATGTCGCGGAACGCAAAACCAATTGCCACACCGCTGATGCCCAACAGTTGAACCAAATCTCCTGCCTTGAATGACGGAATAACAATGGATAACGCGACAAATAGACCGACTAGAATGGTAATTCCTTGGGACAAACGTCCAAGTACCAGTCCTAAATTTCGCGCCTGCCGATGCCTTCGGGTGAGGCGTCTGACCAGTGATCTGATAGTCCTAGCCGCCAAATAAAAGAGAGCAAAGACAAATATCGCTAACGCAATATTTGGCAGCATCAGTACCAGACCGTCAATCATTGCCTGAATTTTTCCCCAGGCTGTTGTTACTGAGTCTTTGGGATTCATTATTTCTCCGCTTAAAAATCTTGGATCAGTCCGACTCTAAATTAAGACTCTAAGTATTTTCTTCCTCAATCAGAGGGAGGATCGCAGTGTGAATAAAGTGACCTCTGGTGGGCAGTTGAGCCGTATCGGTACGATGCTAAAACCAATCCCTCGGTTCACGTAAAGACGATTCCCTGGCTGTCCATATCCTTTAATCCAGCCATCAGCGTGTACCTCATCCTCCTTAATGAAAGTCATCCAAGACCATTCTGGGGTGAAGGGTAGACGAAATTGCCCACCGTGCGTGTGTCCTGCCACAGCCAACGGCGCAGCGTTAGGAGGTAATGCTTCAAAGGAATCTGGGTTGTGCATTATCACCAACCTTGGTGCGTCTTCTGGTACTGGGGCTAGCGCGACTTTCGGTTTATCGTGATTAGGCCAATGTGCGCCGATGCCTACTAGGTATAAAGGCGCGTTGCCCGCTGTGTTTGCTGCCGTTTGGTTGCGATTCCCGGACGCTGCCATCGCTCTTAGCGCTGGCTTGCCAATTGCAACCGCCTCGTTCTGGAGGACTTGCACACCCACTGATTCAAGCGCTTTATGCAATTTAGCCGCCAACTGTTCGTTTGGTGGTGCGTGTTTGTTTTTCATTGCATAGTCGTGATTGCCCAAGACAGCATAAGTAGGGATGCCTGCTCTGGTAAGCGATCGCACAATTTCAACAGCCTTGTTAATCTCTTCGCTTGGGTCTTCGCCTGGATCGTAGATAAAGTCACCAGCAATTAGCACGATTGCAGGACGCTCCTCAATTAGTTGTTCCACAATGCGGCGGATGGTACTGGTGTTGCCCATCCACATTCCTATTTGCCAATCAGCGATAAGTGCGACTCGTTGCCCTTCCCAACTAGCAGGAAGGCCAGGGATTTCTGCTACTTCTTCTTCTGTGTCGATTAGGTACGGTTCGAGCAAGCCCCAAAAGAGAAGCAATCCCAAAATTCCTAACAAACCTAATAATGTGTATTTAATTTTCTTCATCTGAGAGAGTACTATCTATTTAGTATTGATGTGCGGGTTCATATCCTGCATTACCCAAAAGTTACATACTGAAAGCATTCTATTAGCTAAGATTTGACTACAGATTTTTGTAATTTTACACAAAAAATCACTTAACTCAATAATTTGATATTAGAACTTCATCTAGTAAAAAAAAGATATAGTTTAAAGTTTATGTGTTTTTTAAACTTTACGTTATAGGCTTGTGATTAACTATTGTTTATAAAGTTTATCAAGCATCTATATCTATGTTCATAGATGCTTAGTATATTGCTTAGTCTTAGATTTAAACAGCTAATTTGTAGAGTTTCTTAGAAGGAATAGTTAACCTTGTAAGTGTAGCAATAAGGCAAAGGTTTATATTATGACTCAAAACAAGCCGCAGTTTAATCAACCTGACACAAATCCTGACTTCCAGGAAAAGAATATTAACAATATTGAGAACCAGCAGCCTCAGGCTCAGACTGACGAAAATGCAGAATCTAACCAAGATCAATCATCAGACTCCGGCATGGGTGCGAGGATAGCTGGAGCAGCAGTCGGTGGCGTACTCGGTGCCCGCTCTGGAGGAATTGTTGGTGCTGTAGCAGGCTCAGTTGCTGGCGCGATAATTGGTAAAGGTACTGCTGATACGGTGAACCGTGCTGTAGATAATTTAGGGGATGCAGCACACATTGTAGCAGACGGTATTAAAGAGACTGTAGAAGAGCTTGGGACAGTAGCAAAGGAAACTGCTGAGGAAGTTAAGCCATCTATCAAAGGTACAGCAGAAGCTGTCAGGCAGACAGTTGAGGAAACTAAGCCTTCGATTAAAGGTATAGCCGAATCTGTCAATCAGACAGTTAAGGAAACCCAGCCTTCTGTAGTAGATGCAGTCAAGAGCGCATCTGAGGAAGTCAAACCTACGATTAGAGAAGTCAAAGATTCAGTCAAACAGACAGTCGAAGGTGTCAAGCCTTCTGTGCAAAGTGCAGCGGACTCTATTAAGAGTACTGCCGATGAAATTAAGCCTTCCGCCAAAGCTGTAGCTAAGGAAATTGAGGGTGCAACTAAGGATGTTAGATCGACTGTAAAAGGTACAGCGAAGGCAGTTGAGCCATCTATAAAAAGTGCAGCCGAATCGCTTAAGTCATCTGGCAAGAGTGCAGCTGAATCAATGAAGTCATCTGCCCAAAGCGCAGCTGAATCTGCTAAAGG
>JALYGX010000032.1 GCA_030776905.1 Cyanobacteriota bacterium
GTCCATTCCAGTAAAGGGCGAGAGCAGGTGAAGGAAACAATCTCAGAGGGTTCCTCCGCACTCTGACCCCATCCCCTTTCACCAAAATGATGAAACTCCCGTGTCCAATCAATAGACAGCGCCCCTGCTGCACTCAACTCAGTGCCGATACCAGGGAAAAGCTCCTCCAGAATCCTGTACCCTCTGGTAAACAAGACATGAGGTTGAACTGATTGCGGTACGCCTTTGCGAGCCTCTGGTTTCTCAGGCAATTTGTCAGTTTCAACGATCGCAACTGATTTAAAGTAATCGGCAAGTACACGCGCTGACAGCAATCCAGCAATACTACCGCCAATCACAACAGCCGTTTGGTTCTCAAGCGTTTGTGGCGAGACCTTTGGAAACGTCATAAGCAGGCAGGCATAATATACCTAATTTGTGAACAGATGTGGCTAATTGCTCAACGTAAAATCAATTGAGCTTTACATTAGTTTACAAACTTAGAGTAATTTGTGCCTACCTGCTTGCCAATCTTCAACCGTTATATAAGACTTACCCAAGAATGAGTAACGATAGGTAAGTGTGTCCAGCAATTAAGCTACAGCTTCTTACCCTAAAACAATTAGGCAAGGGCAACAGCCGGTTCAGGCCAACGCCCAACAGCTTTGCCAATCACCGCCATCTCTTGCATCAAAGTGTCAAACCGCTCTGGTGTTAAGGATTGAGGACCATCCGATAACGCTTTGGCAGGGTTGGGATGAACTTCAATCATCAGCGAGTCAGCACCACCTGCGATCGCAGCCATTGCCATTGCCGGGACATACTCATACCGACCTGTACCATGACTGGGGTCAATCATAATGGGCAAGTGAGTAAGCGATCGCAATACAGGTATCACCGACAAATCCAAAGTGTTCCGAGCATATTGGCGATCAAACGACCGAATTCCCCGCTCGCATAGAATCACATTGGGATTCCCTGCTGCTAAGATATACTCCGCCGCCATCAACCACTCTTCAATCGTGGCTGCCATCCCCCGCTTCAGCAGTACTGGCTTCTCCTGCGCCCCAACTTTCTTGAGTAGCGAGAAATTTTGCATATTTCGCGCACCCACTTGCACAACGTCCGCCGCTTCACTGATCATATCGAGATCAGCAGTATCCATTACTTCGGTAATGATGCCCAAACCCGTTGCTTCCCGTGCTGCTGCCAGTAGATTCAAGGCACTCTCCCCGTGACCTTGAAACGCATAAGGCGATGTCCGAGGCTTAAAAGCACCTCCCCGTAGGAACTGTGCCCCAGCCGCCTTCACCCGACGCGCCGTTTCAACAATCATTGCCTCGTTTTCTACCGAACAAGGACCAGCAACAACGACCAACGGATGATGCTCGCTGAAGTGAACTGGGCCATTCGGCGTTGGCACGACAACATCACTAGCTTCTCCATGCCGATAGGCGCGGCTAGCACGTTTGTACGGTTGCTCAACCCGCAGCACCTGCTCGATCCAGGGGCTGACTTCCTGAATTTGTAGGGGGTCTAAATCGACAGTGTCACCGACCAGACCTAGCACAACTTTGTGCTTACCCACAATTTTTTCTGGAGTCAGACCCCAGTCCGTTAGTTCCTGGCTAACACGAGCAACTTCGGCTTCTGGAGAGCCGACTTTCATTACCACGATCATGTTTGTAAAGTCCCTGCCAAATGCTTGTATGCGTACCCTTAATCAAAATCCCGCTTGACTGAAATTTCAGACAGCCACAGGCTGTGTTTTCTCGCCTTCTCGATCAGATTTATATCCCCCTAAATCAGGGTTAATAAGGGGGACTTTGATTGAATTCTCCCGCCTTTTTAACCCTGGCTGGGGGGAAGCTTTCGGGTTGAAAACACAGCCTGTGGGCTAATCCTTTTGCCCAGCCGAGCGCCATGCTGAGGTCATGCGTCCCAGGTTTGTGGTGAACTCTTGCCAACCTAATTTCGTCCCTGGTACATCCTCATCCCAAGAGGCGGAGAGAACGCCATAGCTCAACCCCAACACCCCTAAACCAAAGAATCCCATACTCACCAAAACCACCGCTATGTTGGGCAATTTCAACCCGACGTTCGTCACCAACAAATAGCTGACAAACAACGTCGCTACCCCCAAAGCTGTAGGAAGTCCACAGAGCAGAGCCATGCGACTTACCATTCGCTTACTAACCACCTCTGGAATCGCCATTGATTCCCTCGTAGCAGGCGTCGATTTGTCTTTTTCCTGCTTGTCTTTTTTGGGAGCTGTATTACTGGGTACAGGTTCCGGTTTGGTTTTGGCGGTTTTCTTGCGCTTCTGACGTGGCTCAAAGGGTAAGCGCTGCTCACCCGGTTCCTTGGGAGCAGCTTTAGAGGAGCTACCGCCAGCTTCATGCGATGGTTCAGTAGACATAAGTTTAAATATTGTCTATCCGCGAATACCTAAGCGTTGAATCAAAGCTTGATAGCGAGCGGCATCTTCGCTGCGAAGATAGCTCAGTAAGCGCTTGCGTTGACCAATCATCTTCAACAATCCCCGTCGGGAAGAATGGTCTTTTTTGTTTGTTTTTAGGTGAGCGCTCAACCGATTAATGCGTTCGGTGAGCATGGCAATTTGGACATCTACCGACCCCGTGTCGGTTTCATGGACTTGGTAGCCCTCAATAATTTCTTGTTTGCGATCTTGCGTTAGGGTCATGGATAGAGTTGATTCATATAATCCAGCAGTCTCCCATGTTATCACTCGAATCGCTGTGGTTGAAAGGCACTTTCTAGGAGCCGGATCAGAAGTGATGCACTATCGGCATAGAATCCCCTCTAGCCTTGCAACCTACCACTCGTAAAAAAATTAATGACCAATGACTAATTGCTAGCTGAACGACGGTTATCCAACCACCGTTGCAAAATGATGGCAGCCGCCTTGCGGTCAATGAGAGCTTTATGGCGAGAAGGCGATCGCCTTTCAGCTTTGATTAACTCTTCCGCCTCAAAGGACGTTAACCGCTCATCTACATACTCCACAGGTAGCTGGAGTGCGGTTGCCAACCTAGCGGCAAATTTTTGTACCTTTCGCGCTTGGAACCCTAGGGTTCCATCCATCGAATAAGGCAAACCAACCACTAATACCTGCACTTGCCTCTGTTCAACCAACTCTCGCATCTGCGCCACATCCCGGTCAAAGGAAGTGCGCTCAATGGTTGTCAAACCCGTCGCAATTAGCCCCGTACCGTCACATCCCGCCACACCGATGCGCTTACTACCCACATCCAATCCTAGTGCCGAGATTCGTTGCATCACAAACTAATTTGAAAGTGCTGAGGGCTGGAAAGCGAAGTGGGGTGTAGCCCGTGCTGAGTTAGGAACAGACTTTCATTACTACTGGTGCCCATAACCCTGCGCGTTAGCGTAGTGAGACGTAGTTCAACGTTGTGTACACCGTTCAGGGGGTCTACGCTCTAGTTTTGAGTTTCTGAAGACTCAATGGGCGACACCGCCTCCTTAGCGACAGGGCTAGGCTGCGTTAAGGCAGAAGAAGATATATCAATTGTCGAGACAGCTTGGGGCTTCTTGGATAGCGACTGCCACCAAGTAATGCGGCTGGGTATTGGAGTACGTGCGCGCTGTAGCCCCTGAAGTACATCAGACAACTGCAATCCTTCTAAAGAAACGGGTTTCGCTTCCCGCAGTTTGTGCCAGACGGAACGCGACATCAGCAAGGTATGGTCAATGCGTTCTGCTCCAAGCTGTTCTAGATATTCTTCCCGCTCTGGTTGATAGTCAGCGGAAGCTAGCTGTAGCGATTGTGCTGGCAATGCCTGGACAATCCGCGCCATTTGAGACAGTAGCTCTGGATACAAGAACGTGTAAGCGGGGTGGACGGTCAGCTCGGCTTCGTGGGCGCGATCAGCATCACGGGACAGTCTTAGCTGAAAATAGCCGATGGCGGCTTTCCGCTGCGGTTCAAACACGTACCCACTTACCACCTGGGTATGGCTCAACCACTGCTGCACGTTGGAGAGGCACGCCCTGAGGAAGCCGATTTTAAAGTCATGGATGTGGCGGTCAAAAACCTGACGTACCAAAGGCGGCATGGAGGCTGTATCGAGTTGATACAGCAACTGAGCATCGGCATTACTGACCGGGAGAAGATTAGGTAAATCTGGCTCACGAGCCGCGAGTTTTTCCAGAAGTTCTGGTGCGATCGCCCAATAAGTCAATTGCGCTAGGGGCTGAAATCCATTTTGCCGATAAAGTGCTAGCGTCGTCTTTTGATGAATATTAACTTCCAGTAACCAGGTTCGCGCCTCCCAAATCGTCTCGAAGCAATAGCGCAATAGCCCCGAACCAATATCCCCACCTCCTGATGGGCTTCCTTGTCGAGGCGTGTCTGCATCGACTAACACCTGCTCCACCCGCCAAGTGCTGCGGGTGCGATTGAAGGGTGAAATCTTAATTAGCCCTCGAATCTGTTGGATTTGCTCGACAACATAAACACAAAAGGCATACTGGAAAGGATTTGGGAATAAGCTCAAAAACTTCAACAGCCAATACCAGCGTCGAACCTGCTGTAATTGCTGAATGAAGGTAGTCGAGCAACTGCTGCTATCTGCATCAGTTGCCCCTACAGCAAGCTGTTCGCTTGCCTCTAAATCGCGGTATTGAATGGGGCGGATCACATTCTTCGCGTTTTCCGACAGAGGTGAAGTCATGTTGGGTACAGATGGCATGAAGCAGATAGCAGACGCGACCAACAGGCTTGTGGTGCATTCACACAGTTGCAAGACTGAGGCTACTGCCAATATCTTAACTATTTTCCAGCCCTCGCACTTTTTCTGTTACTAGCGATCGCCTTCAGGGATGGAAGTTTTCAGGTTTAGCCCTGAGAATTTAAGAATGAAAGTGGAGTAATTGACTAATCTCAGTTTTTAGACGAGGAATTGTTCATAAACATTTGTAAACTGTTAAACAACTAAGTGTGTTCCTGCTCACAAAAGTTTACGCCGCGCATTCCAAGGGACGCGGCTTTTTCCCGGCAAAACACCTCCCTTGTGTTCACCGTGTTAGGAGTTTCTAATGAAGCAACTTGTCAATCTTGAGCGCTTTTTCCTCGTTGGTCATATCGTTGCAATGGTGTTTGGGCTAGCGGGGCTACTAATCGTTTTACCCCACCCAGAACTCATCGCGGGCTTATCAACCTTTGGACAGACTGTGTTTCAGTGGTCAATGGCTGGGGGTGGGGTAGTGTACATTATTTTGGGTGCAGCAGCGGTAGGGATTTATGCTTACCGAACCCTGGGATTGTGGCATTGGCTGACGTTCATGATACCTGCTGTCTGCCTTTCTTTGGGCAGTGAATTGTTGGGAACCAGTACCGGATTCCCCTTTGGAGAATATGGCTACTTAAGTGGCTTGGGCTATAAGGTTGGTGGTCTGGTGCCGTTCACCATTCCTCTTTCCTGGTTTTACATGGGGCTAGTTTCCTACGTGATCGCCCGTGCTGGTCTAAAAATTGACGAACGCGGGAATTCCAAGTGGAACTGGCTGCGGCAGATTGTAGCGATCGCATTAGGCGCAATGCTTTTAACCTCCTGGGACTTTGCTCTTGACCCAGCCATGAGCCAAACGGCTTATCCCTTTTGGCACTACGGCAAAGTGGGAGCCTTTTTTGGCACTCCCTACCGTAACTTTGCGGGTTGGATAGCAACGGGCGTTTTGTTTATGACCGTGGCAGCATTGTTTTGGAAGAAAGCGCCCATTGCCGTATCGCGCAAGCAGTTGGGATTACCTCTGGCGGTTTACATCAGTAACATCGTCTTTGGCGCAGTTCTGACTATTTATGGTGCAGGGATTTGGTTACCAGTAGGTTTGAGCATTCTGTTAGGTGTTGTTCCTGCCCTGGTGTTAGTAGGGATGGCTTCATCCGTACCCGCAGCAACGGGACTAGAGCAACGTGAAAATGCTGAACTCGTCTCTAATCAGACTACTCAAGTGTCAGTGGCATCAGTAGGAGTAATGCCTAAGTGAGTGGGTTGGTAAGTCTAGCCAGTAAGTCAACAATGCGAAGCGGCTGTGTATCTACTCTGCATAATCTAAACTTGGTCATTGGTCATTGGTCATTAGTCATTAGTCTTTGGTTAAAGGATTAATGGCTAAGGACGCCAACAAGATTGATATATGCTCCCTCAAATGTTTTTACCTTCATCGCCGATTGCTGGCTTCTTGGCAATAGTCCTGTTATTTATCCAGACACCAGCCGCCTTCCTTCTACTTTCACGCTTGCTCAAAGGGCCGGGGCGTCGTCGTCCCATCGAACCCCACACCGCCACACCCGAACAATTGGGCGCTGTCAGTGTGGTGGTTCCTACTCTTAACGAACGCGATCGCTTAACACCCTGTTTGACAGGTTTAAGTCAGCAAAGCTACGAAGTTCGAGAAATCATCGTCGTAGACAGTCGTTCAACCGATGGGACACCGGATTTAGTCAAAAATGCCCAAGAGAAAGATCCTCGGTTTCGTCTGATGACCGACGATCCCTTGCCTTCTGACTGGGTAGGCCGTCCTTGGGCATTACACAACGGTTATTTGCACACTTCCCCTCACAGCGAATGGTTTCTAGGCATGGATGCCGATACCCAGCCAACACCCGGACTGGTTGCAGGTTTAATTAAGGCTGCCCAGGCAGAGAAGTTCGACTTGGTCTCGCTGTCGCCACAATTTATCCTTAAGTATCCTGGGGAGTGGTGGCTACAGCCAGCGCTATTAATTACGCTGGTTTATCGCTTTGGGCCAACTGGCATCAATAGCGAAACGCCGGAACGAGTAATGGCGAATGGGCAGTGTTTCTTGTGCCGCCGAGATGTATTGACTAAATTGGACGGCTATACCAGTGCCAAGGGTTCATTTTGCGATGATGTCACCCTTGCTCGTTATGCCGCTGATCGCGGGTTTAAGGTAGGGTTTCTGGATGGGGCAAAGGTTGTGAAGGTGCGGATGTATGAGGGCGCATCCGAAACGTGGAAAGAGTGGGGGCGCAGTCTTGACCTCAAAGACGCCTCTTCCACAGGTCAACTGTGGAGCGATTTGTGGCTACTCCTAAGCGTCCAAGGTTTGCCCCTACCAGCCTCTCTGATTTTCCTTAGCTACTTGGGGTTGGGAATTTCCTCGCCGCTCATTACCGCCGTCACCGGGTTGAATTTATTTTTACTGTTGATTCGCTTTGCCTTGCTATTTGCGATCGCTCCCTCTTACGACCGCACTCAGGCATTACCTCGATCCTCGTGGCTGTTTTGGCTGTCCCCCTTGGCAGACCCTTTAGCTGTCCTGCGAATTTTCCTATCTGCTATCCAAACACCAACCCAGTGGCGAGGTCGGACGTATGGAAATTAGGAGAGTAGGAAGTAGGGACGGGGAAGATAAGCGAGAGAGGACAGACAAGGAAGAGGATGGATTGCTCCCTTGTCCTCCAATTTCCTATTCCCTATTCCCCATGCCCTTCTTCCGCATTAACTTGGTCTACCCGTTCTAGCTGCCAAAGAATTTGATTGCCTTCACGCCGCACCCGCGACACAATCCAGTTGCGCCAAGGCCAGTTGTCGCCCCGACTGGTCACGGCACTGGCATTGACATCCATTAAGTCAGCAAGTTCGGAACTACTAATTAGATAGCCTTCACTCGCAATTTCATCAGCGATGTGTAGAGTTTCTACCATGTTACGGAGTTGAGCAACTCTTACCTCGCGGGGTAAATCGTCAGTCGTAGCAGTAGGGGAAGAAGCAAGTGAGTCCATAACGGTTACGTCAGAGGTAGAAACGCTCGGTTGTATCGTGTTGTAAGCTAACTCAGGAATAACATCTGAATCTGATACTCCTGTTACCGCTAGATTAGGGGTTTCCAGAATAGATGGTGGAGTATCGAGGGGAAACACCTGTGCTAGTGCCAGGGGTCTACCCAGGGCATGGGCACGAGCGATCGCATCACAACGCTCATTTCCCTCATTGCCACTGTGCCCTCGGACGTACTGCCAGTCAACCAAGGGGCAATTTAGCTCATCAAGAGTTTCCCACAAATCTTGATTTAAAACGGCGTTTCCCTGAGCTGTCTTCCAGCCTTTCTTTTTCCAGCCCTTAACCCATTTGGTGATGCCGTTTTTTACGTACTCGCTGTCAGTGTAGAGGGTGACGGGTTCAGCTTGTCCAGATGCTTTTAGAACTTTTAAAGCCTGGATAGCCGCAAAGAGTTCCATGCGGTTGTTCGTGCTGGGGTTTTCCGCACCCCCCATCTCATAAACAGAGCCATCATTGAAATAAATGACAGTACCCCAGCCGCCAGGACCAGGGTTGCCCACACAGGCACCATCGGTGTAAAAACTTTTGATTTGGCGAGTAGAAGGCATTGAGTTTTAAGTTTTAAGTTTCCAAATTACGTATAACTTTTCGCGAGGAGCAGGCGCTGACAGCTAAGATCGCATTGGCTGAGGTTGCTGGTCATACGATACACCAAACCTGTCTATAATCCCCCTGTAGTGAGCCTTGTGAGTTACGAACCCCTCCACCACAAATATCGCCCTCAGACCTTTACCGATTTGGTGGGTCAAGAGGCGATCGCGACCACTCTCACGAATGCGATCGTCAGCCAACGGATTGCCCCTGCTTATTTATTCACTGGTCCTAGAGGCACGGGGAAGACTTCTTCTGCCAGGATTTTAGCGAAATCCCTCAATTGTGTTCAAAACTCGGTCCCGACAGCGCACCCCTGTGGCAATTGCCAAGTTTGTAAAAGTATAGCGTCAGGTTACGCCGTTGATGTGGTTGAGATTGATGCTGCCAGCAACACCGGGGTTGATAATATTCGGGAAGTCATCGAACGCGCACAATTTGCACCCGTACAGTGCCGCTATAAGGTTTATGTCATTGATGAATGCCATATGCTCAGTACGGCGGCATTCAACGCCTTGCTGAAGACGCTGGAGGAACCTCCATCACGGGTAGTGTTCGTACTGGCGACAACTGACCCGCAACGAGTTTTGCCGACAATTATCTCTCGCTGTCAACGGTTCGATTTTCGCCGGATTCCCTTAGACCCGATGGTGAAGCATCTCACTAAGATCGCTTCTCAAGAAAATATCAATATTGCTCCCGATGCCGTAACTTTAGTCGCACAAGTCGCTCAAGGGGGACTCCGGGATGCAGAAAGCCTGCTCGATCAACTGAGTTTATTACCCGGAGAGGTCACAGTCGAAAAAGTTTGGGATTTGGTGGGAGCCGTTCCGGAACGAGACTTGATGGCACTGACAAAAGCGATCGACCTTAATGACTCCGAAACTGTTTTAGACCACTGTCGCCGCTTGATGGATAGAGGTCGAGAACCCCTGGTTGTCCTGCAAAATCTCGCAGGTTTCTACCGAGATTTGCTCATCGCTAAAACCGCACCCAAGCGTAGCGATTTAGTTGCCGTCACCCCCCCAACTTGGACTCAGCTATGTGAGTTTGCCAAAGGGCTGAATGTTTCTAGTATTTTACAAAGTCAACAGCACCTAAAAAATAGCGAAGCTCAAATTAAAAACACCACCCAGCCGCGTTTGTGGTTAGAGGTAACAATCCTGGGCTTATTGCCCTCTGCCAATACCCCAGCGCTAGTAGAGACGAGCTTGACCTCTCCCCGAACTGTGCCAGGACAACGGCCAGAAACCGTACAACCCTTCAGGCAAGAAAACCAAGAAATTCCTGCATCTAACGTCTCACCGGATAGCCAAGCGCTACGGAGCCTCGAAAGCGCAACTCAGCCAACTATCCCAGTCCCTAGCACCTCCACCAACGGCGGCTCTCAGACTCCTATAACACCATTAGATCAGCCATCAACGGCATCATCAACTTCTATCCAGCCTCCTAAAGAAGAACCAAAAGATAGCTCAACGACAACAGTATCAACTTACTCAGATACCCCCTCTCCTCCTCCTGTCGAGCCATCAACCGATGCTCAGAATGACGTTGACCA
>JALYGX010000033.1 GCA_030776905.1 Cyanobacteriota bacterium
AACGACTCTGCCGCAGGGTTCAGACAACCCAGGCGCGACTAATCGACTTGCACCAGGAGTCCGGAGAACCGTTAGGATTACACTGACTCCAAACAACTTCATCTCTGTTGACATTAACTTTGGTGCAGGATTTGTCAATGTCATTCCCCCATTTAACTTAACCCCTGTCCAAGGTCAGGCACCTCCTCAGCTCCAGTTTGGTTTTGCTGGTTCGACTGGCGATAACACGAATATTCACGAAATTCAGAACCTTAGGATTACCACTGTTGCGCCCGATCTAAGCCTGACTAAAACGGGTCCTGCGAATTTCACTGTAGGTGAGCAGAACTCTTACAGCCTGATAGTACAAAATTCCGTAGCCGGGGGTCCTACTATTGGTACAATCACCGCCACTGACACTCTGCCTGAAGGCTTAAACTTTATCTCAGCAACTGGAACAAATTGGAATTGTTCTGCTGTTGGCTCAACCGTAACCTGCAACTATACTGGACCCAGATTAGAAACGGGAGCCGCAGCTCCACCCATTACCCTCACAGTTTTACCAACAGCTACAGCAGGCACAAGCGTTAGAAATACGGCTAAGGTGGCTACGCCAGGAGATGACCCTGATAATCCGTTACCTGCCCCCGACAATCGCACAGGCGATAATATCACTACTATCGATACTCCAGTCGTTGCCACCCCTCTCTTGAGCGCCACCAAGACTAGTCAGCTCAATGATGCCAACGGTAACGGCCTAGCCGATCCAGGTGAAATTATTACCTACACAATTGCTATCGAGAATCAAGGCAATGCCCCATCGACCAATACAGTTTTCACAGACCCTGTCCCAACCAATACCAGTTATGTGCCGAACAGCAGCACATTAAATGGCACAACCCTAGCTGATGAAGCTGAAACAAGTCCCTTTGTCGATGGCGAACCAGTTACCAGTCCCAGTCAACCTCCAGCAAGTGGCACACTAAATCCAGGTGCGGCAGAACCAGCAGTTGTCCAGTTCCAGGTAAAAATCAACGATCCACTACCACCAGGCGTAACCCAGATCCAAAACCAAGGTACTGTTAGAAGCGATCAAGTCCAAGACCCTCCTATCTTGACAAATCCTCCACAGAATGTTGATAATCCTGGTCCCACTGTTACCCCGATTGGCAGTGGCGATGGGGAGCCGGATGGTGGTGATGGTGAACCGGATGGTGGCGATGGTGAACCAGATGGTGGCGATGGTGAACCTCGTCTGCGTCTAGTGAAGCGAATAACGCAGGTGAATACAACTACTTACACTAACGTTGTCGATGACCCGACAGATGCCAATGACAACCCAGGAATCTGGCCTGCAACATTACAACCACTAGGTTTTGCTCAGTTGACTGAACAAACACCTGTGAAAAGTGGAGACGAAGTCGAGTACACCATCTATTTCCTTTCCGATGGCACTCAAGACGTTAAAGAGGTCAATCTTTGTGACGCTATTCCAGCGGGAACCACGTTTATCAATAACAGTTTTGGGACAGGTAGCGGGATTTTATTAAATCAAGGTGGTACGCCGATACCTCAGACTAATGCCTCTGATACAGACAAGGGAAGCTTTTTCTCTGCCCTAACCCCTGTAACTGCTCCCTGTTCTAATACTAATAACCCAACTGGAGCAATATTGTTAAATCTTGGCGATATCCCCGCAAATAGTGCAGGATTTGTTCGCTTCCGGGTCAAAATTGATTAAATCAGGAGCTGGAAACTAAGATGTACCTGTTTGCCTTGGGCATTTTGTCCATTTATGTCAAATCAACAGTGTTTATGCGGCGGAGGTAGTACTAAGTACCAAGCTAGACAAAAACGCGAATGTCATTACTGCTTAAAGACGAACCAGGCGTCAGGGTAGCAAATTGCACGGCTGCTAAAGCTCCACTACCATCTGCATCAAAAGACAGTCCTCCTGTAGAGGAATCGTAAATGAAGCGTACAGCGTCAGCTATGCCCAAGCCATCGCTCGCCTGAGGAGCCAGAGAGTCAACAATAGCGAACTGACTGGGAGCCAAACTACCAATTACTAAATCTGTACCAAACCCACTGGCGGAAACCAGGATTTTGTCTCCCTCAGAGGAGTTGAAGTCTGTGATGGTATCGATTGCCCCAGTGGGAACGTCGAACATAAACTGGTCAAAACCCGTCCCTCCTGTCAGGACATCGTTGCCGAAATTTCCAGTTAGGATGTCGTTGCCACTGCCACCTAGTAGGGTATCGTTGCCTTCTCCACCAAAGAGTTGGTCATTGCCTGCCTCACCCTTGAGTCGGTCATTGCCATTACCCCCTGAGAGATAGTTATTGGCACGATTCCCTTTAATAGAGTTGTTGAGGTTGTTGCCATAACCGTTAATGTCATTGTTGCCAGAGAGAATTAGGTTCTCCAAGTTATTAGCCAGGGCATAGCTGACAGAAGATAAAACGGTGTCAGTTCCGGCGTTAGCCGACTCAGTGATTGTGTTGATAGTGTTATTAAGAATATAGATATCATTACCAGCACCACCTACTAAAGTGTGATTACCTGAGTTGGTCACTAAGATGTCATTGCCATCTGTGCCTAAGAGTGTGTCACTATTACTTGCTGCCTTAAGCCAAGTGTGATGAGTTCTAAAGCTGGCAATTCTAGAGGCAAGGTTAGGGAAAGTGTGAGGAGCCATCATTAATCAGTGGGGTGTTGTCGATTTACTACTCCCTAGTCTGAAATCCTGATGTTTACTAAAACGTTTGTGTTGGCGTAGGTAATGTTTGCGTTAGTGTATAAGTTGTCAGGTGTAAGTTAGGAATTTCTCGGAATGAGTTCAGCGAGATGAGAAACTACTGAAAAAGTCATAACTATTTGTGAGTGAGAGAGCTTATTGACGGCTTAGTTTCTCGGTCAGAACAAACTCCAGCAAAAGCTGAGTCAAATAAATGTGTACAGATACATCTTGTTCTACAAACCCTACAATGTCTTGAGCCAGTTCACTGATAAGGATGGCAGTACAATTGAAGAAGGCGATCGCATAGAGGACCATGATCGCGGCACGCTCAAAGACTATATCCCAGTTCCCTCGGTTTACCCGGTGGGTCGCCTTGACAGAGACAGTGAAGGACTGCTGCTGTTAACCAACAATGGACGCTTGCAGCATCAACTTTCTGATCGACGATTTCGGCATCCTCGCACCTACTGGGTACAAGTAGAGGGAATTCCTGATGAAGCTGCCTTGAGCCAGTTGCGCAGTGGTGTAGTGATTCAGGATTACCGGACGCGACCCGCACGGGTGCAGGTATTACCCACTGAACCGTGTCTACCACCCCGCCAGCCACCAATACGCTTTCGTAAGACGGTGCCAACCTCTTGGCTAGAGATGACTTTAACTGAGGGACGCAACCGACAGGTGCGGCGGATGACCGCCGTTGTGGGATTTCCTACTTTACGGCTCGTTCGGGTAGCGATCGCTCACCTGCGTCTGGATAATTTAAAACCAGGTCAGTGGCGTGACCTAACACCCACAGAACTAAAACCGCTCTTGTCACTTATGACAAACTAAAATCTATCGCACTCCTGAATGCTGTCAGCTCATCCTGAAGCTCTTAACCTCCAGTTCTAAATGGTAAAATCTGCAACCTTCGATACTGACGTGGCAAACTAGATGGCAGTTAGTTTATATACCAATATTTAGAAACCCTGGCGGAATTGAGGAAGTTCCCTTATGTTACTTTGTCCACTGTGTCAATTCGAGAATCCCAATACTAATAAGTTTTGTCAAAGATGTGGAACTTCCCTAACCCATAAAACTTGTAAGGAATGCGCGGCTCAAGTTCCAATCAATGCCGAAAATTGCCAGAATTGTGGTGCGTTTACGGGTACGGTTTGGTGGGCAATTATATCAAAAGATCCAGATTCTCTAGCTGCGCCTACGAATTCTCAAGAATCGCCGGTTGAGGCCTCCGAACCAGTAGTCCCCAAGGTTGCCCCAGCAGAGGCGTCACAAGTACAAATAACCAAGGATGCTGAGGGAGGTGAACTTCCCAAGCCTGAAATACCTCCAGCAACAACAGTGGTTTCTTCAGTGGCTTCTAGTCCTCCATTAGTTAAGAAAGATGACCTAGAGACAGATGCTTCCCCAGAATCAGCAGCAACGCCTATTGAAGAATCTGTGGACGAGCCAATCACTCAACCTCTGTCAAGTCCACTTCGGTCAAATTTGCCAGAAAACGCTAGCGAGGACAACCATAAGGGTAGCGTGTCCTCCTCTATACCCACTGTGGTCTATCTAGACCCTCAACAGCGTTACCGTTTGCTAGAACCCCAGAGTCTCCAACAGATTGAGGCAGAGCAAGTAACGCTCTACGGAGCATCTGCCCAAGTTTTAGACTGCCAGCCGTTCCAGAAGTCCCTGTTAGAAGCGCTCATGGAGCAACAACAAGGCGATCAACAGACGAGTAGAGACATAATTACTCCCGTCTCGACTATCAACTTAGAATCCTGGAAAGTTCTGGGTATCCCAGCGATCGCCCAACCCTATTTAGCGCTGAATCAATTGTACTACCCGACTCTGCCAGAAGTTCATGATGCATGGCAGCAGGATGGAGAGGCAATAGTGCTGCTGGAAGACCGGACTGGGTGGCAGCCATTAACCGCTCTATGGGAAAGCGAGCAGCTTTCCACGTTGCAGATTTTGTACTGGCTCGATGAAATGGCAAAACTGTGGGAGGCGCTAGAACCTTGGTATTGCCGTCAAAGTCTGTTGGAGATTACAAATCTACGGGTGGATGAAGACCAAGCACTGGGTCTGGTGCGCTTGTATCCGGAAGCAAAAGAGCAAAAGCCGACGCTAAAAGATTTAGGCCAAATGTGGCAAGGGTTGTTCGACCAGTCCCAGCGGACGCAATTTACTTCGTTAGTAGGAGTTTTCCGGCAGATGTGTACTAATGAAATTAAGACGATTAACGAACTGCGATCACACTTAGAAGCGATCGCCAGCGAACATCAAGCGTCAGCACCGCTCGACCCGTCAGCTACCGAAGGTTCTATCTCGATTGAAAACGTAACAGCCAGCTTCAATGCTGGGATAGAAGCTTCCCCACCTATAGTGACCCAGAAAGCTCCCAATGAAGGCAGTAGCAACGACAACGACGAGCTACCTACTGTGATTCTGCCGATGCAGTTACTCAGTCTAGATGACGCCGGTTGCACAGATATCGGTCACCAACGGGAACATAATGAGGACTGCTTTGGCATCCAGACGCAGGTCAAAAAGCATGAAAACCCGATGGGGCGAGCAGTGCAGGCTCGTGGCTTATACATTCTTTGTGATGGCATGGGAGGGCACGCGGCGGGAGAAGTTGCCAGCGCGATGGCGGTTGAGCGGCTCAAGCGCTACTTCCAAGAGAATTGGCACGATCATTTACCCACAGAAGAGACTGTCCGTGAAGCGGTACGTCTAGCCAACCAGGCAATTTACGACGTTAACCAACAAAATGCCCGCTCTGGGAGTGGTCGCATGGGCACGACTTTGGTAATGCTTTTGATTCAGAATACCGAAGCCGCGATCGCTCATGTGGGAGATAGCCGCCTCTATCGTCTGACTCGTAAGCGAGGCTTAGAGCAAATCACTGTAGACCATGAGGTGGGTCAACGAGAAATCAATCGCGGCGTAGAAGCAGCGATCGCTTACTCCCGCCCTGACGCCTACCAGCTCACTCAAGCCTTGGGACCGCGCGGCGAACAATTTATTAACCCCGACGTACAGTTTTTGGAACTCAATGAAGATACTCTATTTCTTCTGTGTTCCGATGGTTTGTCAGATAATGACCTGATAGAGAATCACTGGCAAACTCACCTTGCTCCCTTACTCAGTGCCCGTGCCAACCTGGATCAGGGTATCCTTCAGTTAATCGATTTGGCTAATGAGCACAATGGTCACGATAACATCACCGCTATCCTGATCCGAGTGAAAGTACGACCAAACTTTGAGCAGCAACAACTACTCTAAACAAAGCAAAAGGCAGTCGTTGGAGATTAAGCATTGGGTATTAGGAAGTGGGGATTCAAACTTATTAAGGGTTCTGGGAAATCTTCACAGCCCTCGCTTCCTCGTAGCCAGTCGTCTGTCCCAAAGCGCAGCGACCTTTTTACTTTTTACTCACCTATGGTCACGCTGACCCTCTTAGATCCAAAGGCATCCATTCCCCTGAAACAGTGGAATTTTCAGAGCCAATCAATTATTCGGATTGGTCGCTCTCCTGATAATGACATTATTCTGGACGACCCTTTAGTTTCGCGACATCACCTAGAACTTAAGCAAACGCCTTCTCAATCAGGTAGTTTGTGGCAGTTAGTGAATCAGGGTACAAATGGCACCTTCCTCAATGGCGTCCTAGTATCGCGGGGGCTAGTGCCCGACGAGGCTCTCATCCGCCTTGCCCGAGAGGGACCCCTGCTAAAATTCCAAGTTCAGCGGTCTGCCTCTCCTACCTCTGAGCCGAAGCCCTCAGTAGAGGAGCCATTAATTACGCCTGTAGCCAAGCCGAGTTTTTGCACCCACGAAGGCAATCCTCCAGGCAACTTGTTCTGCATTCACTGCGGTGAAACCTTAGTGCCAGTTCAGCGAGTTATCCGTCGCTATCAGGTGTTGCGGACTCTGGGACAGGGAGGAATGGGTACAACCTATCTAGCCTGGGATAAAGCTGGAAGCCAGAATGGACGCCCTGGGTTACTGGTACTCAAGGAAATGAATGCCGACATGGCTCAAATCGCCAAAGCCCAAGAACTCTTTGAACGAGAAGCTCGTACCCTAAAAGCGCTGCATCATCCGGGTATTCCTCAGTATTATGATTTCTTTGTTGAGGGCGGCAAGAAATATCTGGCAATGGAGCTAATCCACGGTCAGGATTTAGAGCAGCGTATCCTGCTTTCGGGTCCGGTAACCGTGCAGCAGGCGATCGAGTGGATGATTCAGACTTGCGACATCCTCGATTATCTCCACTCCTCGAACCCTCCCCTGATTCACCGAGATATTAAACCCGCCAATTTAATGGTGCGCCACCGGGATAACACGATAGTCGTGCTAGACTTTGGAGCTGTCAAAGAGATTGGCACAGCTCCTGGCACGCGGATTGGTGCGGAGGGATACAGCGCCCCCGAACAAGACCGAGGAAGTCCTGTCACTCAATCCGACCTTTATGCCATTGGACCGACACTGCTCTTTTTGCTCACAGGTGTCGCACCCCTGAAATTTTATCGAATGGTCGGCTCGGTCTATGGATTTGACATTGCAGGAATTCCCACAATCACTCCCCAGTTACGGAAAGTGATCGAGCGGGTCTGCCAACCGAAAGTACGCGATCGCTACCAAACAGCCAAAGAATTATCGCAAGCTTTAGCCACTTGCCGATAAGGCTTCACATTGCTTTTGGCAGTCAGCTTTAAGCGGAGACTCAAGTCCCCCTTTGAGGGGATTAAATCCTTAACCTGCTGACGCCTCGTACCGAACTTATTCTTCGTCCCAGACTTCTACAGCGAGTAAGTCGCCAATTGGGTCTTGCATCGTGAAGCCAAAGTCAAGTAGCTCCTTCTTCCAGTAAGACCAATCATCCCCATAGAGCAGCGCAATTTTCCAAAGGCTGTCATTCGGTTTGATGATCTTAGATTCCACAAGTGAATGCACCTGACGCTGAAACTTCACCATTGGGTGAGTAACTTGCTGAGTCATACTCTCAAATTAATTTCAAATAACTTTTGCAAATGCTTGAACTAAAATGCTTCCTGATTTTAGTATTGAGCCGCTCCGTAGAGTTCTGCACGGCAAGGAAGCAGACATATACTCTTGTAGCGCATCAGGGCAGGTAAGTGCAAGTTTTTTTGGGCAAATGTACGGGAATTACTACCATCTCTCCTAATCGGGCGGCTTGCCTACCTCTACAGACGGACAGCCTGATGAGTCGATTGGCATAACAGTAGGCGATCGCAGGCTTCATTCGAGTTAATTTAAACCGAGAATACAGTGATAGTTTTTTTACTTCAGTAATTTTTATCTTTTTAGAGCAAAATATAACTGCCTTTAAAGAATCAGTAAAGATCATCTATATCTCTTAGCAGAGCCTTATAGGTATAGATTATGATATCGCTAATATCTCTCCCCGTAGCATTATTTTGGGTGACTAGATTTTAGAGATATCAGTGTTTTTACTAATTTATAGGAGCTAATAAAAGTGAAGCCTGAATCTGACTTGTCAGTAGTAAGTCCTACCCGAAAAGCTGAGATTATTAAACGCATACAGCAGGTAGTCCCACCGGGTTCACCAGAACCGCAAGATCCTGAAGTTCTTGTAACACTACAAACTCTAACGGCAGATCTGATCGAAGCCTATAAGGCAGAGGGACAATTGCAAGAAGATCCCTTTGGGGATGTGCGCAATCGTACCATTCATCTATATGAGTCCGAAGTTGCCAGCCAGCTTAAAGGAAAAGTGGTGCTTGTAACTGGAGGAGAAGGATGTGTTGGCAGCGACTTAGTCAAAAAACTTGTAGAACTGGGTGTCCAACGTGTAGTTTCAGTGGACAAAGCACGAGTAACGGACTCTTTAGACGCTAAACCAATTAGCAAAAAAGAGGAAGCGATTACCCTCTATGCCGCTGATGTTCGTCACTACGAAGCCCTCAACTATATATTTGATGTAGAAAAACCAGAAATCGTTTTTCACCTAGCGGCTCAACGCCTTCCCGGACTTGCGGAAATCCAAGTTCGAGAAACGATCGCTACCAGCATTTTAGGCACAGAAAATATTATTCAACTGTGCGAAAGCTACGGAGTACAGCAGTGCATTTTCTCTTCAACGGGGAAAGCGTCCAGATACTTCACTAGTGAGGTGTATGCCGCTTCTAAAAAATTAGCAGAGTGGCAATTTGCTAAGGCAGTACAAACAGGTAAAGTTACCTATGGGATGGTACGCTTTACTCATACCCTAGATAACAGTGCAGCCTGTGAGCAAATCAACGGCAAAATTCAGGAAGGGAAAATTGTTAACGTTCATGCTCCCCATCGCTACTTAACAGCTCAGAACCTTAACGAAGCTCGTCATCTACTGCTAAATGGACTTATCTTTGCTCAACCCGGTCAACTTAAGTTCTTAACGGTCAGGAATTTAGGTTGGCCTACGGAAACTTTAGAGATGAGTCTTTATAATATTGTTGCTTCAGGTAAAAATCTTCCCATTTACTTCCAAGGACTACCACCGGGATATGAGGAGCCATTTTTCCTCGGTCAATTTGACTACAGCAATCCCACAGAAATTCATTTGTTAATCAATACTCTTGAGGACCCCTCTCGACAAAGTGATTCCTCCAGGGACATGATTATTGCCGAACTCGCCCCATTTTCTATCGACATCCTTGACAAGCATATTTCAGCTCTAAAAACCCTAGTAGCTGATCTAGATTTACCAGAAGCTCAACTGAAGCCATGTCTAGGAGAGGCTGTAAGGGAAATAACAAAGTCGATTTTCGCCAAAGCTTCTCCCCAGGCACTTTTGAAAATCTTGAAATGGGGAATCAATCCCAAACAGGTAAAAGCTAAAGAGATTTCTATAGAAACCCATCGAGATGTTTTAGAATTACTCGCTCAAGGCTTGTATGGAAGACTGAATCAAGCGGCGCTGGAAGCTTCTAGCGTAACTTTTGATGAGTTTGGCGACTTAGTTGAAAGTCTTTCAACTTTGCCTGGAATTCAAAAAGAAGTTACCTACCTCAAGGCACTAGGGAGACAAATCAAACAATCTGAGCTGTCTCAAAATCAAGGGATAGAAGATGTCAAAGAAGCCGCTTTGCTACGAAAAGACTAAAGACTTCTAACTGCCGCTTTCATCTTACTAAAGATAGAAGTTGACTATCATCCTCAAAATTTTTCTCCCCAACAGCCCGGAGTTAACTGGGCTGTTGGAGTTAGCGATCGCATTTCATCGGGTTGCCAACTATAATTCAACCAGCCGAAGCCGGTTTTGCTCGTTGACGTGCGACTTCAGCCATCAGGCTGTCTGAAGATTTCAACAACAGACCGTACTCGATACCCTCCACCACAGCTTGATAAGACGCCTCAAGGATATTCGGCGATACACCTACGGTCGTCCACCGTTGTTGACCGTTGCTAGATTCAACCAGCACGCGAGTTTTGGCAGACGTACCCGCGCCGCCATCCAGAATTCGCACTTTATAGTCCGTCAACTGAAACTGGGCAATTTCAGGATAGAAGTTCTTCAGGGCTTTACGCAGGGCGGCATCCAGTGCGGAAACAGGTCCATTCCCTTCTGCCGCTTCCAGGATGTCTTCGCCATTGACGGTAACTTTGATGGTGGCAACGGCATTCCTGTAATCAACATTTGTTCCTTGCAGCATATCGCAATGAACTTGAAAACCTTTCAGTTCAAAGGGCTGCTGTCGGTATCCGAGGGCGTCACGCATCAGTAAGTCAAAGCTGGCTTCTGCTGCCTCAAATTGATACCCTTCGCTTTCCAGCTCCTTCAGCCGTCCCAAGATTTGGCGACAGGTGGGGTCTTGCTTGTCGAGTTCATGACCGAAGCTACGGGCTTTTGCTAAAACGTTGCTGAGTCCCGACTGGTCAGAAATCACAATTCGACGCTGGTTGCCAATTTGTTCTGGCGGCATATGTTCGTAAGTCAGGGGATTTCGCTCAACGGCGGAGACGTGGATGCCACCTTTATGGGCAAAAGCCGAGCGCCCCACAAAAGGAGCATGGTCATCAGGAGCAAGATTAACCACTTCACTAATTAAGCGGCTGCTTTGTGTCAGTCTCGCCAACTGCTCATCCTGAATACAGGGGTAACCTAGCTTTATCTGCAAATTGGGAATCAGCGAGCAGAGATTCGCATTGCCGCAGCGTTCGCCGTAACCATTGATAGTTCCCTGCACCATCTGGACGCCTTCTCTTACCCCAGCTATAGCATTAGCAACCGCTGTTTCCGAGTCGTTGTGAGTATGAATTCCTAAGTGGGGAATGGGGAAAGGGTTGGATTTTTCGCCCTTGTCCACTCCTATTACCTCAACAACATCTCGAACAATTTGACCCACTTCATGAGGCAGGGTGCCGCCGTTGGTATCGCACAGGACAAGCCACTCGGCACCCGCATTAAGTGCGACTAAGAGGGTTTTGAGAGCATAGTCACGATTGTGCTTGTAGCCATCAAACCAGTGTTCGGCATCGTAAATTACCCGACGACCTTGGCTACGAAGATACTCAATCGTGTCTTCGATCATTGCTAGATTTTCGTCCAGGGTGGTGTTTAGCCCCTCTGTAACGTGTAAATCCCAAGACTTCCCAAAAATGGTTACCCAACGGGTTCCGGCTGCCAAAATCGCTTGCAGCATGGGATCAGCGGCTGCCGTGGTGTTGGGGCGTCGCGTCGAGCAGAACGCTACGACTTCTGCCTGTTTCAGCGGTTCTTCTTTTAGCTGCCAGAAAAATTGCACGTCTTTAGGGTTTGCCCCTGGCCAACCGCCCTCAATGAAAGGAATCCCCAACTGGTCGAGTTCTTTGGCAATTCGCAACTTGTCTTCTAAGGACAGCGACAGCCCTTCGCGCTGGGAACCGTCCCGCAGCGTCGTATCGTAAATCCAGATTTGGTTTGATTCGTTCAAAGTCATGGGCGGGAGAAATTTGAGCTAATCGTAAAGAAACGTAAACTAGAAACAGGAAAGTAAGTTTATTCGAGTCAGGTGAATCGTCAATGCCTAAAGTAACAGCTCAGGGAAAGACTTTTGAATGTGCCCTAGGCAGTAATTTGCGCCAAGTTTTGCTAGAGCATGGCATAGAGCTTTATAACGGCAACGCCAAAATCATCAACTGTATGGGCATCGGCACTTGTGGCACCTGTGCCGTCGCCGTTGAAGGGGAAGTCTCAGAACCGAACTGGAAGGATAAGGCAAGGCGATCGCTTCCTCCTCATTCTCCCACCAGTGGACGCCGTCTAGCCTGTCAGACCAAGGTTCTAGGCGATATCCGCGTTACAAAATATGACGGATTTTGGGGACAGGGAGATAAGAGTGTGTGGACGGCACAACTGTAAAGGATGCTGTCAGCAACTTCTGTCCTGACCTCTCCCCCAGTAGGAGAGGGAATTTTAACAACTAACCACTAAAAACCATCTGCACCGTGTCAACAAATCTTGTATTTTCGCCAAAATCTGAGCTAACTCAACCTGCAATCTTTCGGATTTCTCCCCTGATTCGCCTCACCCTGTTGAGTTTATACGTGGCGCTAACTATACCTTTACCCTTTTTGGCGCAAGTATCTTCTGCTCCCGTGCCACCGATGTTGCTGTGGGTAGGAATTGGCTTGGGTGCGAT
>JALYGX010000034.1 GCA_030776905.1 Cyanobacteriota bacterium
ATCCGACGCCTACGCAACTCAACCCTAACCAAAATGCTACCCGTGCTGACGTGGCGGCTTTCGTTTACCAGGCACTGGTTAATGCTGGTCGGGTGCCGCCGATATCTTCTCCCTACCTAGTCAATACCCCCTAGTTCGCTCAAAATCCTAAAGCAGAGCGCCAAATCTCCTATTAGTGGAAACTGGCGCTCTACAAGGGTTTTAATGTTTTGCTTATATGTTTAGGGTCTTTATATTGGCTGACCCCATTTGAACATAAGTATTACTTTGCCAGCAATTTCAGAAACTTGTTGAATTTATAATTTTTTCTTTATATTGCACCCTGTATCACTTGGTACACTTTTATAAAGTTTTTGTTACATTTCGCTGCCAGCACTGGAGCCGCGTGTTTTCGAGTAGAGAAATATAGAAACACCCTGAAGACCGTCTGATTGCCACAGCCTGAGAAAATGAGAAATATAAGTAGCCAAGAGCCACACACTTCCTGACGGATGCCGCTTGATGTATCGGAAATGCGCTCTAACTTGCTTGAAAGGCAGCCGCCATAGGAAAGTGATGACAAGGGAAGAATTAGGTTTAGACCCAATTCGTTGCTGGAAGGCGAGATTCAGAAGGCCGGATTTGGTATTTAACAAGATTGGCAAGATCTTGTAATTGGCTAATTGCCTCAGCACCTTCTAGCTTCATCAATTCTCGGTCATCCCGCATTTCAGTCCAGGTAATTCCGTAGTCTGACACTAAAAAGCGAATGAGATGGTTCTCACCCAGGCTGACCATAAATGAGGCACTATTCATCTGGCTACCACAGGTATAGCAAGACGCTAAATAGCCCCGGTTTTCTAGTACAATTGCCAGGGCTTGGAGATTCATCACCAAATCCTGTACAAATTGACGGTGTTGCTCTGCTAGTCGTATAAACACGTTTGTCCTCCAAACACCACTCCTAAATTTTAAATCTTTTACACTTTCTTAAGAATTTAATCACCGGTTTTTGGGCGAAAATCAGTTCAGAATGGCAAAAGCCTTGCTCAAAATATTCTTATAGATTTACCACTAGACTAACTGGCTTGACCTAACTGTCAGGGAGTCTCTAGCGCGATCTGTAGCAAGTTTCCTCTGCATGGTAGAGCCTGAACATTTTGATCTTGTTCCCTCTACAGATAGACTTATTCCCTGGGTTATGTCAAGTCAGCCTTGAATGCCAGTCAAGCCATCAAGATAACTAACGTCTTAACGATAAGGCAGTACAGGTTCTCGGTTTATTACAACCGGAGATTCGTCCAAGCGGCTTGTCGAGAAGGCTAATTAACTTGCCACCAACCAAATGTCGGTCCAATCAATCGAATCGTCAGCCAGTAAACAACGAGAAAGCCGATCCCAATCCAAGCTCCCTTAGTTGTCCATTGAACAAACTGATCACCCTGACTTTTAGTAATCGGGAGCCAAGGGAAGATGTTTGTCTCTTGACCGAATTTTTCTCCTAATGCGGCTTTACGACGTTTAGCTTCACCCACGATCACTTACCCTAAGTAATTAAATACCGATCATAACGCTGCTGCTAGAAGTTCATGGGAGATTGTTTACAAAAGTCTCTAATTCATCCGCTCTCTAGAGCGTCGCTACCTCCAGCTCTAATTTCTAAAGTCATCGGGCTTGTGCCGTTGGTGTGTTGGGTCTAAAGCAAACCAACTGCTGTCTAGATAATTAATGCGAGCAAAAGGACTAAGGGCTGATAGAACTTGACGCCCATAGCTGCGATGGTTCACGCGGTTATCGAGGAGGGCAACCACGCCTTGAGAAGCTCGTACTGGTGCGATCGCTCTTTGTAATTCCCTAAGGGCAGCGGGCAAGAGATACAGACGAAACCAATCCAAGCGCTGTTGCTTGTAGTAAGCCACTTGACCTGCAACGAGAGGATTTTCCAGGGAAGGAATGGGCAAGGTAGCAATCATCAGCAATTGGGGAGCGGGGATCGCATTTTGATGAGAGCGCCAAAATTCCCAGCCAGTAACCAGGATGCCTTTGTCATCCAGATCGGTCTTTTCCACCTGCACTCGCGAACCAAATTCCCCGGCGAGAATTGCACCTAGTTGCGCCTTCAGCGGTACGTCCCCCACCAAGAGAACCGCCAGCCCTTTGAGATTGGAACTAACGGTTAGGAGGGTACGAACTTGCTGAATCAGGACATCTTGAAACCGGGGCGTATTCGGCATCGGTAGTCCATCGGGCAGATATAGCTGAATCAGTTCGTTCTGTCGGTCTGGGGAGAACTTCAAGCAAGTTAAGTCTTCTAAGCCCAACTGCTGACGGTAAACAGACGCAGAAGTCTCCAAATCCAAGGCTTCACCGATTAACACCACGGGTTGCTGAGACCAAACTTGGCTTAAGGCTGTTGCTACCTCTACTGGCTGACAGTACAAAGAAAACTGACCTTGCGATCGCGCAATCTCAGCCCACATTAGCTGCCCCGACCGCTGCCAGCAATGCCAAAAATGTTTCCAGCGCGTCGGCAGATAACGGTATCGATCTTCATCGGCAACTGGCTGTAGCACTTCAAACAGCCGCCGCAACATATCTTGCTCCTGAGCCTCGATCAGACAGCACTCATAAGGGTTAGGAGGATGCTCAAAGACTGCTTTGGTCAACCGCACACGAACGTCTCGAATCAAGTCAGCCTGTTGCGGTCGTCCTAGCATCAATTCATCCCAGTCTCCCGGCTGGATGCTGGCTTGGAGTTGGTCGCGTGCCCATCTTTCCAAGTCATCGGCACCATCAATGAGGGTAGGAATGTCAGCCGGGAACCACTGGTGGCCTTCTAAGCGGTCTGCCAGCCAAGAGGCTGGTGAAGTCATCAGTAGCCCTTGAAAACGCTGATCTGGAAACCTGTCTCCTGCCTGAATCGCCTTCTCCGTGCCAATCCACTGTTGGAGACGGGGAATTTCCACCCGCAGCAACCACTGCTGCACGGCTACTGGTGCAACTAATATCGTTGGTCCCGGCCAGATTAATGCCGGAGCCAGATAACTCAGACGATAAGAGGAGTGAGTGCTGCCTGTTTGAATCAAGGCAGAACGCCCCAGCCGCAAAGCTCGTGCTACCAACCGCGCCATCGTCAAATGATGAGGCCAAGTTAGTTGACCCTGCTCTCGCAAAAAGGCACGCAGGGAGGAATGGACTTCTACTTCAATCACGCAGACCTAGCGTCTGAACGCCCCTAGAAATTAACACGACTCGCTTGAGCGGCATTACCGTTTGCTCTAAAGTAAAGAGCAATCTTCGGCGGTAATGACGCCCTTTCCCATTATGCCAGGGGTAAAACTAGGGATTAGGAAGTGGGGAGGATGGCTCAGACTCCGTTTGATTGCCTCACGTAATCAAACGCCTTGATAAATTCAATGACTGTATCCACTGGCGGCAGGGTTGATTCTGACACTGACGTGGAAACGTTTTTAGAACGAGCCATTGAATTCGATTGGTTCATCAAATGCTTGCCAAAAGCTGGCTGGTAATAAACGTTTAAGGTTTGGTCGCTAGAGTTCGTAATAACTGTATGAGTGGGAGCTTGGAAGAAGTTGACTGGCTGGGTTCTACCCAATGCCGCCTTCAAGGGAATGGCCTCAATTTGAGCAATGGCTTGATCGAGCGTGGCAATTAATTGGCGTATTTGGGTTTGCTCTTTGTTACCCAACGTCTCCAGATCTGGCGATTGGAGCGTCTTGACTAGCGCCATGATATTTCCATGAGTTGCTGCTGCATCGTTGAAGGGAAGAATCGCCAAGTAGGCAATGGTAAATAATTCGGCATTGCTGCTAATGCGAAAGGTGATAGCGGTTCTGCGAACGCCAACTTCGATGCTAGGAGCTTTATTAAGCGCTGGGTAGACCTGAGCAATTTGATGATAGATCGATGCCAAAGCTAAATTTGCGTTTAGATCTAAAGGAGCATCGACAATCAGTCGTACTGTCGGCAGCGTGCCATTAAAAAACTTTTGTGAATCCTCCGTAGAGAGATCCAGAATCTGGCTGCGATCGCCATCCGGACTCAGGTCAACCCACTCACAGGTCACTCCTGTCGTTTTTAGCCCAAACCGGGAAACGGCATAAAGTTTTGCTCCCGTGAGGGTAGCGCCTGTCAAATCAGCGCCGATCCAATCAGCCTGAATCAGCCGAGCTTGTGAGAGATCGGCATGAACTAGACTGGCATTGAGCAAATGGGCATTGCTTAAGTCTGCCCCAATTAAGCTAGCTCCACTTAATTTTGCCCCACTCAGGTCGGCCCAACGGAGATTTGCCCCACTCAGGTCGGCTCCACTGAGATTGGCGCAACTCAGGTTCGCTTGTCTGAGTTCAGTTTCTCTAAGATTAGCCCCGCTCAGGTCAGAGCGAGTTAAGTCAGCTCCGTTTAGATTTGCACCTTCCAAGTTTGCCTCTGTCAGGAATGCCCCTCGCAGATTGGTTTCACTTAAGGTAGTACGTGTAAGTTTAGTTCGTCTGAGGGCCGCTTCTCGCAAATCAGCGCCACTGAGGTTAGCTTCTTGGAGATTGGCTCCACTGAGTTCAGCACGAATCAGCTCGGCGCGAATCAGTGCGGCTTGGGTTAGGTCGGCTTCTCTCAAGTCAGCCCGGATTAAATTAGCAACGTTCAGGTTGGCCTTAGTTAAGTTGGCTCTAGAGAGATTAGCTCCACTCAGGCGAGCGACATTGAGTTTGGCTCGGCTCAGGTTCGCGCTACTCAAGTTAGCACCGCTTAGGTTAGCCACGCTCAAGTTTGCCTCAGTAAATTTAGCACCGCTGAGATTAGCACCACTCAGATTCAATTCGGAGAGGTTAGCACCAGAAAAGTCTCTAACTCCTGCTGCATATTTTTTGAGAATTTCCGTGACATTCATTCAGGCTATCTTCAACTGAGTCCAAGGAGATGAGTTTCCTACCAACCGCAACCTGCTAGTATTTTCAGTTACTTACCGAGTCCAAGGGTGGTTAAGGAGCGAACGGTAGCGATAAATCGAGATATAGACTCTCAGAGTAAATGTCTAGTCTCCCTCATTTTCAGCGTTGCACAAAATTTACTTTAGTGCTTGCATAAGAAACGTTCTACCGGAACTTTCATGAGGGTGGGGATGATCGTTGGCATCATAGGGCTAGGGCTGATTGGTGGGTCATTAGGGTTAGACTTGAGAGCGCTTGGTCATCAGGTTTTGGGAGCTTCTCGCCAATCGGGAACTTGCCGACGGGCAATCGAGCGGGGCGTTGTTGATGATGCCAGTGTTAATTTGACACTCTTGGCAGCGGCAGATGTCATTTTTATTTGCACACCGATTGCGGCGATCGCATCAACGGTTGAGCAGTTAATTCCCCATCTTTGCCCAGATACCATCATCACCGATGTCGGTTCTGTCAAAACGGCGGTGGTTGAGCAGGTTACCCCCTTGTGGCACAACTTTGTCGGCGGGCATCCAATGGCGGGAACAGCCGATAGCGGTATTGAAGCGGCTGTCTTAGGTCTATTTGCGGGTAACCCCTATGTCCTGACACCCGTCGAAACTACACCACCCACCTCTGTGAAAATTGTAGAAGAAATTGTGCGATCGCTAACTTCACGAGTCTATTTCTGCCGCCCTGAAGACCACGACCGAGCCGTGGCGTGGATTTCTCACCTGCCAGTGATGGTTAGTGCCAGCTTGATCGAGGCTTGTACGAGCGAGACTGACCCCACTGTTTTAGAGCTAGCACAACAGTTAGCCAGTTCGGGGTTTCGGGATACCAGTCGTGTTGGTGGCGGCAATCCAGAACTCGGCTTGATGATGGCGCGTTACAATCGCGCTTGTCTGTTGCGATCGCTTTTGTCCTATCGCCACAACCTTGACCAACTCATTGAGCTGATCGAGCGGGAAGACTGGCAAGCTCTAGAAACAAAACTTTACTCAACTCAAGTTCAGCGATCACACTTCCTAGAAGCTCCGCTAACGCCTTCTGTCCCAGTGGTCGATTAATTGTAAATGTGTAATTTTAGATTTGGAGTAGATAAACTCGTGACGGAAAACCCCTAGTTTCTGCCTTCAGATACAAGCTGGATCGCTTTCACCTAAGCGCAACATAGCTGTCACAGAGATGTCATAGACAATGTCTAAATTGATAAATGTCAGCTATCAGTAACTTGATTCTGTTTTCAAACGATATCGGCTGACACCAGCTCTGGAAAAGTATGACAGCAACTTCAGCCTTGCGATCTGGGTGCTGAATTATTGGTTAATGTCAGCTAGGGCTGCGTCTTCTATATAAACGGCTTTTCTTAACAGAATCCTATGGTATTAGACAGCAAAAACTCTAAATCTCATAACACCGAACCCTCTCCTTTAAAAAAGACGGCGACTTACTTATCTCTGGTATTGCTGGGAGCCGGGGTTACCTTTTCTACTACCTATTTTGCGTCACGCAATCTACAAAACCTCGCTACGTCTCCCGATCTAGATTCCTCTAAAGTCTTGGCACAGACGGCTCCATCTACTAACCCATTGGTAAATCAAAACGGGAACTTTGTCACAGCCGTTGTTGATAAAGTTGGGCCAGCGGTGGTACGGATTGACTCGTCCCGAACCGTCGCCCGTAAAGTCCCGGAAGCCTTTAAGAACCCGGTTTTCCGCCAATTTTTTGGAGAGGATTTCCCCAGTGAACCCCAACAGCGAGTTGAACGGGGTGAAGGCTCAGGTTTTATTATTAGCAACAACGGTCAGATTCTTACCAATGCTCACGTTGTTGAAGGTGCGGATACGGTCAATGTGACTCTCAAGGATGGTCGCAGCTTTAAAGGTAGAGTGATGGGTAGCGACCCTGTAACAGATGTCGCTGTCATCAAAATTGAGGCGAATAATCTACCCACCGTTTCTCTTGGCAATTCTGACCAACTCAAGCCCGGAGAATGGGCGATCGCAATTGGTAATCCCCTAGGTCTGGATAATACCGTAACGACTGGCATCATCAGTGCGACGGGTCGTTCTAGCTCTGCCGTAGGTGTCCCAGATAAGCGGGTGCAATTTATCCAAACCGACGCCGCTATCAATCCCGGTAACTCTGGAGGACCCCTGCTGAATGCTTCTGGTCAAGTGATTGGGATGAACACTGCCATTATTCAAGGAGCACAAGGTTTAGGCTTTGCGATTCCCATTAATACCGCTCAACGGATAGCTAATCAGTTGGTGACGCAAGGCAAAGTTAATCATCCTTATCTGGGTATCCAGATGGTGAGCTTGACGCCAGAGTTGAAGCAAAACATCAATAGCAATCCCAACGTGGGTTTGAGCGTAGAAGAAGACCAAGGTGTGCTAATCGCTAAAGTGATGCCAAATTCACCCGCCGCCAAGGCTGGACTCCGTGCTGGTGATGTCATCCTCAAAATCAATGGTCAGGCAGTAACAAAAGCAGAGGATATCCAACGGTCAGTAGAAAGTACTCAGGTGGGAGGCACTTTACAAGTCGGAGTGCGTCGTAATCAAAGAGATATCAATGTCGCGGTGCAGCCTGGTGCCATCCCAACTCAGGCTCAAAGGTAGTAGCCTGATTTTGGGTCGAGTGCTTGCCCTAGCAAACCTATCCAAAAGCTTAAGAGTTTATATAAAGTTAGAGGGATGGAAATTTTACCCATCCCTTTTTTCTGCTGAGAACTGATTTATATTAGTTCTGACACATCTGTTAGCACTCAAATGGACGTTTTGAGTAATTATATAAAAACAATTAATAATTATTTTGAGAATAATCCTAAAAATGTTTCTCTAATTTGGGGATGTTGCTTTTTTATTTTAATTGGTTGCCTTGATTATCAAGCCTCTCCCAATATTTCCTTATCAATTTTTTATCTGCTGCCCATTTCTCTAATAACTTGGTTTGTTAGTAGGAAAGCTGGATTTATTATTTGTGCCTTAAGTGGACTGGCTGGATTTGCTACTAAATTTCCCAAGGACTATACAGAAAGTAGCATTTTAGTGCCATCCTGGAATGCTACTGTAATGTTGATAATTTTCTTAACTATAGCTTCTTTACTATTGAAATTACGCGAGGTTTTAAAGCAAGGACAAGAGTTGGCCCGAATTGACGGCACAACAGGAATAGCTAACCAACGATTATTTTTTGAATTAGCGGGAACCGAACTTAAGAAAAGCCAGAGATATCGGCATCCCTTAACGGTTATTTATTTTGATATTGATGATTTTCAAAATATCAATAAAAGTTTTGGGCATCAAGTTGGCGATCGCCTTTTACATACAGTGGCTCAAACCCTAGTCCATAGTATTCGCGATACAGATGTCATCGGCAGAATAGGAGGAGATGAATTTGCTATCCTCCTCCCTGGAAGTGGCTACCAACCAGCCCGTATCGTTATTTATAGGGTTCAATCTGAGCTTCTAGCAGCTATGGAGGAAAACCAATGGACGGTAACCTTTAGTATCGGTGCTGTTACCTTCATCAATCCGCCAGACTCAGTTGATGCAATGATACAACAGGCAGATCATTTAATGTATTTAGCCAAAAATAATGGTAAAAATCAGCTCAAGCATAAAACTTCAATTTGAAGCAAATTTTAGAGTGATACCCATTAGACCTATTGCAAAAGTTGAAATGTACCAGTAGGGGCGAGAATATTGATCTCTTCGAGTCGGAACGACTTCGTCGAACGAGCGTCAGCATTCATGCCTTGATTTACGGTACTTACAATAGAATTTTTACACGAATGCTTTGTCCTTCAAGGAGTTTTGCAAGACATCTCTTTAAGGATGCTCGCTAGGAAACAGATAAGTGATTGCCACCACTCCAGATAAGGTTAGCAAACTGACCCAAAAAAGCGCTGTAACAAAGACCGGCATAACGTAACAAGACTTGTATTAAACTTTTTAAAGCAATTATTACTAGAACTAGCAGCTAGCTGTGACAAATTTATGACCAAATTGTGTCAGTCTTGTCAAAGTAACTTCTATTCAGCACTCAGTACTATTTTCAGATTAGGAAAGGTTATGCAAGGGGTAGGTAAAACTGAAACGTACTGCCCTGACCCAGTTGACTTTTGACTTCAATCTGACCACCTTGTAATTCAACCAACCGCTTACAGATGGCTAGACCAATACCAGTCCCGCCAGTGTGTTGATTTCTTGACTTTTCTGCCCGCCAGAAGCGCTCAAAAACATGAGGCAAGTCCTCTGGTGCAATCCCTATCCCTGTGTCAGCCACGGCAATCCACATTCGAGGCAGACGGTTATTAGCACTTTCAGATTCCGTCCAAACTCGGATAGTAATTGAACCCGCTTCAGTGTAAGTCAGAGCATTGCCGAGCAGGTTAACCAACACCTGCTCGACTCGGTCAATGTCAGCGCGTACACTCGGTAGTGAGCCTGGACATTCTAAGCGCAATATTGGGCCATCTTCCAACAACTGATCAGAAAATTTTTGCACTAGAGATGCCAACAAGGGATGCAAATTAACAGACTGAAGCTTAATCGGTAAATATCCAGCTTCTGCTTTGGAAAGCTCTTGTAAATCGTTGATTAAGCGTTCTAAACGCTTTGTTTCTTTCGCTAGCTGCTGATAAACTTCTGGCGTCGCCTCAATTCGATCAGCCGCTAGTTCTTCTAGGTAACCCCGAAGCACTGTCAAGGGCGTTCGCAGTTCGTGGGTAAGGTCACTGACTAGTTCTCTGCGTCGGTGTTCCACGTCTTCTAAACTCACTGCCATACGGTTAAAACTAGTAGCCAGTTGGTTGATTTCGGGAATTTCACTAGGCGGCAATCGCTCATCTAGCTTTCCTGCGGCAAATTTTTGAGTAATTTGTTCGATCTGAGTCAGAGGCTGCATAATGCGCTTGGAAACCCAGTAGCTGAGTCCACCAGCCGCCGTCGCCCCCACGATAACTGACCAGAAGGTGCTGCGATTCCAAGCCGTTTCAAAGCCATCGATTAGGTAAGCACGGGCGTAGCGCAAACTGACGTTTCTGCCTTCTAGTCGTTGCAGGTGCAAGACAAATAAACGAGGGGAAGACAGCTTGCCGATAATCACTAGAGAAGTCACTCCGACAATCATCACCAGGAGGTGAGAGAGGAAGAGGCGCGAGGCTAAAGGTAAGGACTTCGTTCGGCGCAAACTAGCCTTACTCATGACTTTAATCGATGCCGAAGGCTGTTCGATTCGCGACCATCGCTTTCATCTTCAAATTTGTAGCCCACTCCAATTACCGTCTTCACAAAGGTGGGATTGGCAGGGTCCGGCTCAATTTTTTTGCGCAACCGCGCCACATGAGTATCCACTACCCGTTCATCTCCAAAAAAGTCATCGCCCCAGAGTTTGTCAATTAACTGAGTGCGGTTCCAAACTCGACCGGGCTGGCTGATAAATGTCGATAAGAGGTTAAATTCTAAGGTCGTTAAATCCAAGACGGCTGACTCCCCGGAATCCGAAAAGCGGCTGGCAGTGTGCTGATCCACATCAACCGCGAAATGTTGGGTGCGGTAAACTAGATGCTGCCCCCCGTGACGCAGGCTGCGCCGTAATAGCGCCCGGACTCTAGCAACTAGTTCTGTAGGACTAAAAGGCTTAACCAGGTAATCATCTGCACCCGTTGAGAGACCAATAACTCGGTCAATTTCCTCACCCTTGGCGGTCAACATTAAAATATACGGGTCTTTTACACCTGGCTTTTGTCGAATTCTGGCACATACCTCTAGTCCATCCAAACCCGGCAGCATTAAATCCAAAATTATGACATCGGGTTGTTGTTTCGCAAACGCTTGCAAGGCGGCTAGTCCATCGCGACAGCACTGGCAGGAAAAGCCTTCTCTTTCTAACGTTAGCTGGATTAGCTTGGCGATTTCTGGTTCATCCTCAACAATTAAAATATCCATAAGCTCGCGCTTGAGTTTTGCGGGTTTAAAGAATAATCAGAAAATTTACTGCTATGAGAAGTTATCAGGCTCGTTTGCGCCAACTTCATCGCGCGGCTGCCCCAATCATGATTTTGCCAATCTTAGTGACGTTAATTACTGGAACGGTTTATCAAATTGTAGACATGGGCGGCAAGAGTAGTGATTTCCAGTGGTTACTGGCTTGGCACAAGGGTCATTTTGGTAGCCTCAACTTAGAAGCGATTTATCCATTCTTCAATGCTATAGGGCTGCTGATTTTGACAATTACTGGAATTTCAATGTGGATGCAGACGCGACGAACTCGGAGGAAAAATTCTTAGCGGAAACTATGAGTTTGGTTCCTACTAAAACAGTATTGGGGAGGGCTTTGGGAAAGCGATCGCTCTTACACTTTCTTTGGTTTGGGAATCCTGTAGTTCTTCTAGAGGCGGTAGCAAATTCAACGGTTCGCGCACCACTGGTTCAGCAAATTCTGGTACTTCAGGCGTCGGGTTCGGGGTGGCTTGAGGTTTCAAATCCATTGTCTTAGCTTCCCAGTTCTTGTTCCTACGATATCCTAGCCAACCTTTAGCTCAAGTTGGGCGAGCCAATCTGAGGCATCGGTTACGCTTATGACTCAGATTGAGCGACTCACCCCTACCTTGAATGTTTTGATGATGTCCTACTCCCTCATCCCAATTCGCTATGACTCCGTACTAAATCCTACCCCCCGGCTTTGCCGTCCCCCTTATTAAGAGGGACTACAGGGGGTGGTTGGTTTAATGCAGCTTCATCAGGAATTGGTATTTAGTAGTATTGCTTTTTCAGGGATGACTGGGAGGCAATTTCACAGCCCTAACTTTTCCAGCACAGGTCGGGTTGACACAATATGTCGGTCTAAACCTAGCTGCTTAGGGCTAATCCCCAAGGCTAGGGAAACTAACTGAGGTAAGTGCAGCACTGGCAAACCCAACTTACGCCCAATGACTTTCTCTACTTCTGGTTGACGGGAGTCAAGGTTGAGGTGGCACAACGGGCAAGGAGTCACCATACAATCAGCACCTGCATCAAGCGCTTCCTGAATATGTGCCCCTGCCATCTGAAACGATTGCGTTGGGGCATAGCTAGAAATCGGCCAACCGCAACATTGAGTCCGACCTCGGTAATAAACGGGTGTTGCTCCAATTGTGCGAAACACATCTTCCATTGATTCAGGTCGGAGCGGGTCGTCATAAGGTATGGATTTCTGTGCCCTCAGCAAATAACAACCATAAAACGCGGCACATTTTAATCCACTTAGCTTACGGGTAACCCGTTCTTGTAGGGCTTCCATGCCGTAATCCGTAACCAACGCCCAGAGCAAATGCTTGACCTCGGTGCTGCCTTGATAAGGAGAACAGCCTTCTTTTTTCAGTAATCCATTAATCTGCTCGACATAAGCAGTATCTGTGTGTTGGAGTTCCTTTAACCGCTCATCTACATGACCAATAACACCCTGACAGGTACTGCAATGAGTCAAAAGCGGCAGATTCAACTGCTCCGCCAGGGCAATGTTACGGGCATTTACGCTGTCTTCCAGCAGTTGAGAATCTTCTTTGAACGTGCCCGAACCACAACAAGCAGCTTTTTTCAGCTCAAGTAGTTCAATGCCTAGTGCTTGGGTTAGTGCGGCGGTAGATTGGTAAAGTTCCCGGCACGCTCCCTGAGCGACACAGCCGGGAAAGTAAGCATATTTTAAAGTGCGAGATGACATAGCGATCGATGGGTTAGGCTCTGTCCAGCCTGAGATGATTCTTCCATCTTCGCTAATCCTGGTTACACTTAGCTACAACAAATGTCACGCCACTTGATCAATTGGTCATTGCTCTTTGTCCTATTGACTTTAAAACAGAAAAAGACCTGTGTTAGCCACAGATCTCCCGGCGCGTCAATTAATCTCAACTCCAGGTAAAAGGGATTTAATTGCCACCAGACGTGACAGATTTGCGAGTAGAGTTACTTTCTTGGGGTATTAGCTGCCACTGACCATCGCTGCCCTCCTCGTAGCCCCGCTTCACACTGTTCCAAGCAACCTTCTGAGCACCTTCTTCACTCAGACCGTCTTGTTGAGCACTATTAAAAGCTGCCATAAAAATCTGCTGCGCACCTTGAGGTAGCTTTTCTTTTATTTCTGAAGGCAAGTCATCGAGTTTTGTATAAGGCATAAGGGTCTCCTATTATTAAACCTAAAACTTATTCTAGGAATCTGTCGGTTCTAGTTCTTCTCTCTAAAGCTGAAGGGATAGGTTGCTTGCAAATCTATCCAAGGTTATAGGTAGTGTGAGTTTATTTTGTGATATGGGATACAAATATCTATCTTTTTAAGCTTTTGGAGAAAAGGTAAAAAGACGAGTGAAATGCAGAGGAAAATTTTTTCTGGCTCTCGATAGGAGATGATGAAACCAGGAACAAGATCTCCCTGGAAGTTAACGACAGGGCGATGCTGAGAGTGTTCAATCTCAATCTAAGGTGAGTTCTTGAGCAGGTCATTGACTGCCGTTGTAAAAACTGGCATTGTGGCGCAAGATTTGAGCAATCAGCTTGTAGTCGTCGTTTTTTCAGGTTCTGTTTGCTTTGTGTGACCAGCTATTGACTCCTCGGCAAGTGAAAATGTGATCAAAAGGTGTGGCTCATGCTGTTTATGCCCCTAAATTTCCTCATAACGTGGCTGGTAGGACTGTTGTCCATTGGGCTACTAGGGGGAGGTCTATGCATTCTCTATGAGTGGTATGAAGGCGAACTCGTGGGGTTGCCCTACTTATTGAGCGGTACAGCGTTGGTTGTATGGTCTTTTACGGGTCGTTTTTTCAGCTTACCGCTCTTGCGTCGTCCAGGAGATGATGAACCTAAGGCTATGCGCACAGGTATGATGCAGCGCGTACCGCGACCGGACGGCAGCGTACTTCAAGTGGAGTTTTATGGCCCTGAGGATGGTCAACCAATTATCCTGACCCACGGTTGGGGTCCCAATAGTACGATATGGTACTATGCCAAACGACAATTGAGCGATCGCTTCCGAGTCATTGTTTGGGATTTACCGGGACTAGGAAAATCGAGTAAGCCCAAAAATAACGACTACTCCCTTGAAAAATACGCCCGTGACTTAGAAGCCGTTGTTAACTTAGCAGGGGATAAGCCTGCCATTTTACTGGGACACAGCCTGGGAGGTATGAGCGTACTGACCTTCTGTCGGCTGTTTCCAGAGCATCTAGGTCGTCGGGTGGCTGGGTTAATTCTTGTGGATACCACTTACACCAATCCAGTCAAGACCTCTATTTTCAGCAAGTTCTTACGTATTATGCAGAAGCCTCTGCTCGAACCGCTCCTGCATCTCACCATTTGGCTGTCGCCTCTTGTCTCGCTGATGAATTGGTTGAGCTACCTCAATGGCATGCTGCACCTTAGCACGGAGCTGTCTGGATTTACTGGGACAGAAACGCGGGGACAACTTAATTTCGCTACCCTATTAGCCGCTAAGAGCTGGCCGGCTGTTGTTGCCAGAGGTACGCTGGCGATGTTTAACTACGAGGAAACACAAACGCTCTCAACAATTAATGTTCCGGTGTTGCTCATCGTAGGCGCTTCTGACCGAGCAACTGTCCCTGGAGCAAGCATTCGGATGAAAGCCGAATTACCTCAAGCCGACCTTTCTGTTTTGAAACCAGCAGGACATATGGGATTGATGGAGCAGAACCATCAATTTGCGGAAGCTGTTAGTGCTTTTAGTGCAACCTTGGGTTGCAGATAAAAGCTAGCCTTTGTTAGGTCGATTGGGTTGCGGGTTTCAACCCAATTTATGCTCGACACTCTTTGAATGCAACTTCCTATCAATAGTTATCCTAGAAACCAGTCTATCTTCGCAAAGATTTACTGCTTTATGTATTTTTATACCTATTCTTTAAGATAGTTATACGTTTATAATATTTCTCAAAATCAGAGCCAGGAAAACAATGAAGAGCCAATAACTTATGGTTCTCCTGCTCCAGGACAAATTCAGAGAAATTTACAGGTATTAAATCATGCGCAACACCAGTACTGCGAAAGCAAACCCTGCCAGCAGTACAAACAGCCGTAGGCGTAAAAAGACTCAGAAAGTAAATCTAAATAACACTGTGACGGTAGACAGCGTTGAAACTCAAGAGCTGCAAAGCTTGAAAACAGATAAAGGAGCGCAAGTTATAGCTATGCCAGTCCAAGTCAAATCCTTAGAGAGTCCAAAGGCGAAAACGTTGCAGACTTCTTCACCAAACCCTCTACCTGGCAACCGTCCAATTGACCCCAGTAATCTTCAGGTTCTTGGGACTATGTCTGCGATGGGAGAGAATCGTCCAATCGTCGCTAGTAACATCAAAGTCTGGGATACACTCGCTGTGTCTGGAGAGCGCCCGATTGCCACAAGTAGTCTTCAGATTTCTGAAACAGGAACGATTGTAGGGAACCGTCCCATCGCCTCAAATTATATTGATGGTGCTGAGGACTTAATGGGTTATCTAGATTAAGCTTACCTAACTTGAGTTAATGCACATAACGTACCTGTGTCCACCACCACTTGGCTTTGTTTTTAGAAACTAACTGTTTCACTAATCAACAGGTCAAGGACTGGCAAAAAACTTATCTACCTAGCCTTCAGGGGCAAGGCAATGTCTTGCCCTATCATGTTTTTAGAAGAATTTATTCGGTGCAAATCCCTAAGTACAAATAGGTAGAATTACAAGCTCGGTTAAGTAAGTTTATACTGGCTATACTTGTAAACCTGTGCTGCTCTAAGAGTTTGATTGGTAAAGGCAGCAACTCGATATAAAGTTAAGTAATGTTACGG
>JALYGX010000035.1 GCA_030776905.1 Cyanobacteriota bacterium
CTCAAAAAGAGCATCCATTAGTCATCTTTCTAGATGACTTACAGTGGGCAGACTCAGCCACCTTGGCATTAATGCAACTACTAGTTAGTGACCCAGACAGTAAATATCTATTAGTCATCGGTGCCTATCGGGATAATGAAGTCAGTTCCGCCCATCCTTTAATGCAGACAATAGAGGAGATTCAGAAGACTGGCGCACGGGTTAATAACATCGTCCTGCAACCGTTGAATTTAGCCAATGTGACTCAGTTAATTGCTGACACATTGCATGAGATAGAACGAGTCAACCCTTTAGCCGAGTTGAGCTGGACGGTAACAGGCGGAAATCCATTTTTTTTGACACAATTTCTTCAATCACTTTATCAAGATAAGTTTTTAAGATTTGATTTCAAAAATGCCCTGTGGTACTGGAACTTAGACGAAATTCAGGCACTAAACATTGCGAATATAGGGGTCATTAAACTAATTGTCAGAAGAATTCAAAAGCTACCCGAAGCAACAGTTGAAGTATTGAAATTAGCGGCTTGTATCGGAGATAAATTCACCTTAGGGGTTTTGTCAATTGTTAATGAAAAGTCTCCTGGGGCGACAGCAAACCAACTCTACTCAGCTTTGCAAGCAGGATTAATCTTGCCGTTGAGTGAAGCTTATAAAATTCCTTTAGTGTTTGATGAAGCTGAAGTCACTACTGAGGATATTGTCAAATCCAAAATCCCCAATCTCACCTCTAAAATTGCTGGGGTAGGTTACAAGTTCTTGCATGACCGAGTGCAGCAAGCCGCGTATTTGCTGATTCCCGAACTACAGAAACAAAGAACCCATCTAAAAATAGGTCAACTACTGTTCCAAGCTACCCCAGAATTAGAGATTGAAGAAAACATATTTGAGATTGTTAACCAGCTCAATATCGGTATTGAGTTAATCACTGACCAAACAGAAAAATTAAAATTAGCTCAACTAAATCTGATAGCTGCTCAAAAAGCCAAGGCGGCAACAGCTTACGAACCCGCTCTAAAATATTTAAAAGTAGGGCTAGAACTTCTCGCAGAAGATAGCTGGCACAGTCACTATGACTTAACGCTGGCTCTCTATGTCGAAGCGGTAGAAGTGGAATACTTAAACGCCAACTATCAACAATCTAAGGTTTTGATAGATATTGCCATAGAACAGGCAAAGACAGTTCTCGATAAAGTAAAAATTTCCGAAAAGAAAATAAAGTTTTATACCAGTCAAGGTGACTATGGGTCAGCTATTGATACGGGATTAGAAATTTTGGCGCTTTTAGGCAACCCACTGCCAAAAGACTCAGAAGGTATCAGCCAAATATCAGCCCAGTTGCGCTCTAAATTAATAATTGAAACGAGGAAAATTCTAGATCTAGCAGATTTGCCCTTAATGCATGATGCTATCAAACTGTCAGCAACTCACATTTTAGCGACTCTCATCCCACCCGTTTACTTTGAAAACCCAGAATTGTTGTTTCCAGTAATTTTGTCGCTAGTCAGTTTATCCGCTGAGTATGGTAATGCAGCCCCCTCAGCTTACGGATATTGCCTTTATGGTTTGCTTCTATGTGGTGCCTTAGATGATATTGAATCAGGGTATGAATTTGGGCGATTGTCTTTGAAAGTGTTAGAGCAATTTGCCTTTGATCCAATTAAGTGTCAAGTCCACAAAGTCTTTGCCAGCCATATTCAACCCTGGAAAGAACCGCTGCGGGCAGCAATGAAAAATTTTTTAACAGCAATTCAAACCGGGTTAGAAACGGGTAATGCTGAATATACGGGGTACGGGACTGCCGAATATTGTATGTACCTATTATTTAGCGGGGAGAATCTGGAAATTGTCGCTCAAAAGACTGCGCCTTATGAGGATTTACTGGGAAATCTAAAACAGGAATTCGGTATTTTTTATCTAAAAATTGGTCGACAAGCCGCATTAAATTTAGCAGGTAAAAGTGAGGATGCTTGTATCTTGACGGGGGAAAGCTTTAGTGAGGCAACCATATTACCCGCGATGGTGAAGGCAAATTACAGGATGCTAATTTTCTGCTTTCATCTGTTCAAGTTAATGCTGTTTTATTTGTTTAAAGATTTGGCAAATGCACTTGCCCAAGCCGAGTTAGCGACACCCCTGCTGGATGCAGTTGTTGGGACAATCTTCGTTGCCGAGCGTAATTTTTACCATTCTCTAGCACTATTGGCTCACTATCCCCTCCTGACACCTAGTGAACAACAACAATCTCTCCATTTAATCGAGTCAAATCAGGAAATTATGCAGAACTGGGCGTTTTATGCACCAATGAATTTTCAGCATAAATACGACTTGGTGGAAGCTGAAACAGCACGAGTTTTGGAACAACCTCTCAAAGCAATGGAGTATTATGACCGCGCTATTCAAGGTGCAAGAGAACAGGGTTTCATTCATGAAGAAGCGCTAGCAAATGAACGGGCAGCAGAATTTTATTTCTCGTGCGGGAGAGAGAAGATTGCTAGAGTCTATCTGATTGATGCCCACTATGGCTATGTTCGTTGGGGAGCGGCAGCCAAAGTTAAACATTTAGAGTCCCAACATCCTTTTCTAGTAGCCAAAAATCACGGCACAGAAACTCCCAAGCTGGATATCATTTACAATACGACAGGAAGTACCACTAGTAGTAGTTTTAGCAGTTATTTAGATTTGGCTACTTTTATCAAATTCTCTCAAGCGGTTACCAGTGAAATTGTCCTAGAAAACTTGTTGATTAAGTTAGTTAAAATCCTGCTGGAAAACGCTGCTGCTCAAAAAGCGGTGCTACTACTGCTCAAAGACGACCAACTCTACATCGAAGCGATAGAGACGGCTACGGATGGGACTCTGACCGTATTACAATCAATTTCCCCTAGCGTTGAAGATGTACCTGTCTCGGTTATTAACTACGTTCTCAGGAGCCAAGAGAATCTAGTTTTAAATGACGCGAGTGCTACTGCACCCTACAACACCTATCCCTACATTCAGAAGTTTCAGCCTAAATCACTTCTTTGTTTGCCGATTCTTTATCAATCCCAGCTACGAGGAATTATTTATCTGGAAAACAATCTGACAGTAGGAGCATTTACACGAGAGCGGGTAGACGTTTTAAAAGCCCTCGTCTCGCAAGCGGCGATCGCTATTATCAATGCTCAACTCTATACACAAGTGCGCGAAAGTGAGAGCCGACTGACTCAATTCCTCGACGCTATGCCAGTAGGAGTGTTCGTAGCCGATAGGCATGGGCAGCCTTACTATGCTAATCAAGTAGGACAACAAATTCTCGGTAAAGGAGTCGCCGATTCACCCTCAACGGCACAATTACCTGAAGTTTATCAAAGTTATCTTGCCGGAACCGAGCAACTGTACCCTAGCGATCGCATTCCTGTAGTCAAGGCTTTGCAAGGGGAAAGTGTGAATGTAGATGATATGGAAATCCGCCGTCCCGATAAGACGGTTCCCTTAGAGGTTTCGGGAACGCCCATCTACGACGAAGAGGGTAACATTACTTACGGAATCGTTGCTTTTACTGACATTACAGAACGCAAACGGGCAGAAGCCGAGCGAGAAAACTTCCTCAACGAACTCTCGCAACTCAATCGCGATTTAGAGCAAGCCAACCAGCAACTTGAAGAGTATTCCCAAACCCTAGAAGAGAAAGTCGAGCAGCGAACCGCCGCCTTAGAAGCTGCCCAAAACCAGATTATTGCCAAAGAAAAACTTTCTTCCCTAGGCGCATTAACGGCTGGGGTGGCTCATGAACTCAGAAATCCTCTCAACTTTGTCAACAACTATGCCGAAGGCTCGGTGGAGTTAACGGATGAACTGCTAGAAGAAATTGACAACCAATCGGAACATCTCGACGCAGGCACCCTAGACTACATCAAACAGATGTTAATAGACATTAGAGACAATGCGGCTGCCATTCACCAGCACGGTCAAAGAGCTGAGGGCGTGATTCACAGTATGATGCAGCACGCCCGGACTGACGGTGGTAGACGCCAATCTACTAACCTCAATGCCCTGCTCGACCAAGCCGTGCAGTTGGCATATTACAGTAGACGAGCGATCGATAATTCCTTTAATGCCACGATTTGCAAGGACTATGACAAAAACATAGGTCAATTGGAGGTGGTAGCTGGCGACCTAAACCGCGCCTTCATCAACATCATCGATAATGCTTGCTATGCGGTTCGAGAAAAGCAAAAACATGACCAGCAACAATTAGGTAACGAAGAAGAAGTCTTTACTCCCACGCTTTGGCTCAAAACACAAAACTTCGGGGAAACCGTAGAAATCCGCATCCGTGATAATGGCATCGGGATTCCACCAGGGGTAAGGGAGAAAATCTTCTATCCCTTCTTTACGACTAAGCCAACTGGAGAAGGAACGGGCTTGGGATTATCTCTGACCCATGACATTATTGTAGGACAGCATGGTGGCATCCTAAAGGTGGAAACCGAATTAGGGGCACATACCGAATTTATCATCACTTTGCCAAGGGCTTTGTCCGCTTGATTGGGGAACTATGCTTCCTGCAAGCTATGAAGCTGACGGCATTCGTACTGGCTTCCCCTATTACCCTTCGGGAATGCCAGCAGCGAACGCTTCATGCCCGAAGCCTCCTATGCTACGCTCGATCGCTATTACAGCTTGCGCTATAACAACAGTGGTAAGCGAATTTGGATGATTTTTCTCTGCTAATTCATTAACATGGCACCAGCGAAAATCTTAATTGTCGATGACGAAATCGAGTTAGAGCGCCTCATCAAACAGCGATTTAGAAAAAAAATCGTTGCTCAAGAACTCGATTTTGTATTTGCTCATAATGGTGCAGAAGCTCTGGAAAAATTAAAAGCTGAACACCCGATCGATCTTATTTTGACCGATATCAATATGCCGGGGATGGATGGTCTGACCCTCCTTAGTAAAATTCTTGAAGTTGACCAGAATCTCAAAACTGTGGTGGTATCCGCTTATGGCGATCTGCCTAATATCAGAACAGCGATGAATCGGGGAGCTTTTGATTTTATAACTAAGCCAATAGACTTTCAAGATTTATCCATCACGATTGACAAAACCCTAAATTTTGTCCAAAAACTTAAAGAACAAGAGGCACAGCTGCAAGAAGCTCTCGCTCAACTCAGATACCAAGCCTTTCACGATCAGCTCACAGGTCTACCTAACCAGAATTTGATTCTCTCACGAATTCACCAGTGTATAGAGCTGGAACAGGAGAAGAATCTATTCGCTGTTTTATTTCTTTGTCTAGATTCCTTCAAAGCCGTCAAAGATGGTTTGGGTCATGTTTTTAGCGATCGCCTTTTAGTAGAGGTAGCTCGTCGCCTAGAAAAGTGCGTGCAACCTCAAGATACAGTAGCTCGTGTAGGGGCAGATGAATTCGCCGTCTTACTGACAGATATCCAAGATTTCAAAGAAGTTCAATACAAAGCTGATCTACTCCGTCAAGCGCTAAAGTACCCGATTAAACTCAATGGGTCTATGGTGTCTTCAAATACCTATATTGGTATTGTCAATAGTACGATCGGTTATAACCAGCCGGAAGACTTTCTGCGAGCCGCTGACACGGCGATGAATTATGCCAAGACGCAGGGAAGAGTTAGCACGGCTTTATTCGATATAACTATGCAAGATAGAACTCTCGAACGCCTCCATCTGGAGGCTGACTTGCAAGAGGCATTTGAAGCCAAAGAGTTTCATCTGAATTATCAGCCCATTATTTCGCTGGAAACTGCAAAAGTTGTGAGTTTTGAAGCACTCCTAAGGTGGCGACATCCTCAGAGAGGGTTGGTGTCTCCCGTGAAGTTTATCCCCTTGGCAGAAGAAACAGGACTGATTATCCCCTTAGGTGAATGGGTATTGTCAGAAGCTTGCCGACAGTTAAGGGTATGGCGAGAGCAATTCTCTAATTTTTTGCCTGTAAGTATGAATGTAAATCTATCAGGGGTTCAGCTAGGGAATCCGGATTTGCTACAGTCAATTGATGAGATTCTCCAATCGAACTCATTAAGTGGAACTAGCTTAAAGCTGGAGATTACTGAAAGCATTCTGATGGATAAAGGGTCAGCGGATATGGTACTACTCGAACAATTGAAAGCTAGAAAAATCAAGTTGTCTATCGATGACTTCGGCACTGGCTACTCTTCGCTGTCGTACCTACAATCGTTGCCAATCGATACCTTAAAGATTGACCGTTCATTTATTAACGGTATAGAGCATCGGCGGAAAAACTTAGAGATAGTTCAAACGATTATAACCCTAGCCCACTCCCTGAAATTAGAAGTGGTTGCTGAAGGAGTAGAGACACAAGAGCAGTTGGATATATTGCGAGCGCTAGGATATGAATACGGACAGGGATACTTGTTCTCTCGGCCCCTTGATGAGCAAGCCGTAGTAGCTTTCGTGACAGACCATCACCCGCTTTTATGTTGATAGATTATGACCCCCGCAAAAATCTTAGTTGTGGATGATGAATTAGAGTTGGAGCGCCTCCTCAAACAGCGATTTAGAAAGAGAATTAGCGCCAAAGAAATTGAGCTAATCTTCGCCCAAAATGGTAAAGATGCTTTAAAAAAATTGCAACGCGATCGCCAAATCGAGATGGTGCTGACTGATATTAATATGCCAGAGATGGATGGCCTCACTTTACTGGATAAACTACGCGAAATAGACCCAAATCTGAAAGCGGTAGTTATTTCAGCCTATGGCGATATGAAAAATATTAGAACAGCGATGAACTCTGGGGCGTTTGACTTCCTCACCAAGCCGATAAATTTTGAGGATTTAGCTATTACTATCAACAAAACTCTCAAGGAAGTAAAGCAAGCCCAAGAAACTCTCAACCAGTTGCAACAGGCACAACTTCAACTCATCCAGCAGGAAAAAATGGCTTCTCTCGGTCAATTAGTGGCTGGTGTTGCTCATGAAATTAATAACCCGCTTAGTTGTATTGTCGGCTCTGTTGATTTATCAACTGAAGCGGTCAAAAATTTAATCGAGCACTTACGGCTCTATCAGGAAAAATTTCCCAAACCCGGATTAGAAATCGAGCAGGATGCCGAGAACATAGATTTAGAATATACTTTTAAAAATTTGCCGAAAATGCTTTCGCTAATGAATGTAAGTACAGAGCGCATCATTAGTATTACTAACTCCCTGCGAACGTTCTCCCGTGCTGATACCAACTCTAAGATATCAGCCAATATCCACGAAGGAATCGATAGTACTTTGATGATTTTACAATATCGCCTAAAAAGTATAGCTAACTGTCCGGCGATTCAAGTCATCAAAGATTATGGCACCCTGCCCAAGGTCAAATGCTATTTAGGACAACTCAATCAAGTATTTATGAATATTTTGGCAAATGCGATCGACGCTTGTGAAGAATCTGCTCAGGGTCGCACTTTGGCTGAAATCCAAGCTAATCCTAACACCATCACGATCAAAACTGAAGTGAGCCAGGACAATCAAAATGTCGTAATTAAGATTAAAGACAATGGAAAGGGGATGTCAGAGGAAGTCAAGTCCTGCCTATTCCACCACCCATTCACTACAAAGCCTGTTGGGAAAGGCACGGGGTTAGGATTATCGATTAGCCGTCAGATAGTGGTAGAAACACATGGTGGCACCTTAAGTTGTAATTCGGTATTGGGAGAGGGAACAGAGTTTGCGATCGCTATTCCCCTTAATCAGAATTAATCCTCACTCTATATTTATAGTGCCCTAACACCAAGACACAGGGGTAATACCAGCGCGATCTGTATTCATCTGCGTGAATCTGCGTAAATCTAAGTAAATTTACGGTTTTCACAAAATCTCCACAATGACAAGCTAAAACTCAAATATCAATGAGAGGCGCGATCGCAGGTTGTAATGTGAAACACTAATTGAGCGGGGGAGCGAACAATCATGAACGATGTACTCATTAGCGGCGGTACCCTGGAGCAACGACTTGCTGTTGCCGAACCCCAAGCTTGTATAAACTATGGTTTGCATCGTTCCAAACAGTTAGGACGCGATAATTTTGAGAAAATTCCGAATGGGGCACCGGGCGTAGAACTACGCCTCCCCTTACTGTTTGATGGAGGCGTCAAAGGTGGAAAAATCTCGCTAAATCGCTTTGTGCAACTGATTTCTACAGCCCCTGCAAAAATGTTTGGACTGTTTCCTCGAAAAGGAGCGATCGCGGTGGGGAGTGATGCTGACTTGGTGATATTTGACCCTGACAAGCAACATACGATTAGTACGGCTCATCATCATTCAAATGTAGACTACAGTTTGTATGAAGGTCGTTCCGTTACGGGCAAAGTCGAAAAAGTATTTCTTGGAGGAGAACTAATTGTAGATGGCGATTCTTGGTTCGGTCGAAAAGGCGGAGGAAAGTATCAAAAGCGAGCAGTCTCCGGTGTCTTCTAAGTCCTCTCCCACCATCCCTATTCCAGATACTCTGGTGACAACCTATCTCCAGATGATCAATTGGACTGAATTCCGCCCAGCGTATCTCAATTACCCTGACGGAATCAAAATAATGTGCATGGATGCGCCGGATGTCGCCTTTTATCGCTTCTTGTACGCTTCCATCGGTCAGCAATGGCGTTGGTGCGATCGACTATGCCATTCTGATGAGGAAATTAAGGAACTTCTGGCAGCGCCAGGAACTAGCGTCCACGTTTTGTACGTGGCTGGTGTACCGGCAGGATATATTGAACTGGCGAAGCATAAAGAAGGTCAATCGGCGAGGCTCTACTCCACTGAGATTGTTTACTTTGGTCTGAGACCAGAGTACATCGGTAGAGGCTTAGGCAAGCATTTACTCAGTCACGGCATCGCCTACGCTTGGAATAAGGGTACTCAACGGTTGTGGGTTCATACCTGCAACCTAGACGCTCCCCAGGCTCTGAAAAACTACATCAATCGCGGCTTTAAGGTTTACAGAGTTGACAAACAGTCAATGCCAGAATGTTATCGCTAACTTAAACTGACATCTTGCATCAGTCTCAATAACTGTAGGGTGGACACGGCAAGGGAAACGGCAGAATAAGGGTTTCCAGATTTGTTAGAGCAGTGACCACCTTACTTTCAAAAGCTTGTTGCAAATGGTGCAAGATGTGACAAAAGAGATTTTCATCCTTCGTAGGGAGCGGGAGTTGACCAGTAGAGACAAATTTGCTGTTGAGAAAGAGCCAATGCCAGAATGTTGGTTCTAGGCTCAATACATCAAAGCGCTCCACCATAAAAGTAATGCTGAAATTCACCAGATTTGCTGCTGCTATATCTGTAGTCCTACTGGCACTGACAACTTCATGTTCTCGCTCTGTGCCGTCTCAGCAATCCTCTTCAGGCTCAAATACTCAGGGATTAAGTGCAGCATCTGGACAACCCAGCGCCTCGGCTGTCGCGGCAAAAGTGGCTTTAGCAAGTCATTTAAAACAAGTTGACGCTAAATTTTACGGCACTTATTGGTGTCCCTACTGCAATAAACAGAAGGAACTGTTCGGTCAACAGGCGATGAGCCAAATCAACTATATTGAGTGCGATCCCCAAGGGAAAAATCCTCAACTAGACCTTTGTCAAAAGTCTCAGGTTGAAGGTTTTCCAACTTGGGAAATTAACGGTCGGCAATACCCAGGAGTACAGTCTTTAGACCGACTTGCAGATGTATCGAATTATCAAGGCGATCGCAATTTTGGCAACTAAATCTCACGTTCTACAAACCATGCTGAAATGTAACACGTTTACGGCGGTTGTATCTACGGTTCTACTAGCCTTGACAACTTCATGTGCCTCGTCTGAACCGTCTCAAACCCTACCTTCAACGCCAACATCTCCAAAAGTAACCACACCCGCGTCCTCTCCAGTAGCCTCTAAAGCTTCCTCACCTAAACTATCACCAACACCTAAACCCGAACGCTTCCAAGAGGCTCTCGATAGTGCAATGGGTGCAGCAACGATCGCTCAATCAGCTGAGTCGAAAGATGATTGGAACTTAGTTGCCAGCCGCTGGCAAAGTGCGATCGCTTTGCTCAAAACCGTCCCCAAGTCTAGCTCAAATTATGCCAAAGCCCAGACAAAAATTCCTGAGTATCAGCGCAACCTCGCTTACGCTCAACAACAGATAAAGAACCCCTCAAAACCCAAAATTGTGGCACTTGCCCCCATAGATGTTGCCGCTGCCTCCAACCCCAAGACCCCCTCAACCGCTACGGTTTCCACCGCACCCAGCCAAACTAGTGCGTCGGTTGTTGCAGCAAAAGTAGCTTTAGCGACTCATTTAAAACAAATTGGCGCTAAATTTTACGGAACTTACTGGTGTCCCTACTGCAATAAGCAGAAGGAACTGTTCAGTCAACAGGCAGTAAGCCAAATTAACTATATTGAGTGCGATCCTCAAGGAAAAAATCCCCGCCCAGACCTTTGTCGAAAGGCGAAAATCTCAGCTTTCCCGACTTGGGAAATTAACGGTCGGCAATACCCAGGAATGCAGCCTTTAGACCAACTTGCTAATCTATCGGGTTATCAAGGCGATCGCAATTTTGGCAAGTGAATTCGATTTTTTTGCGTCAACTCATTGGCGTTAAATTTAAAGATTTTAAAAAGATCGGCTAAATTGACGCTAAGTTCGTCTGTCAAGATGGGTGTTCTTACAGACACTCGCCGATCTATCCGGGTATCAAGGCGATCGCCATTTCGAGGAGTCAGTCTTGATGCTTCAGCACCCTATACCCATAAACTAACACCATGACGCGCACTAAACGTTTCACTTCACCCTGGGCGGGACGTAAATTTCCCAAATTCTTGGTGCCTGGATTATTCTTCGCAGGAACGGTTCTCCTGATTCTAGCGGTGAGCTTTATCAATTGGGCATCAATATTCCAGCCGCTCCGGGATATCGTCTTCGTCATAGAAGAGAACTATCACCAATGGTTGGTGAAACAGAGTATCAATAACCCACTCGTCTTACTGCCATTAGCGTTTGGTGGCGGACTGATTTCCAGCCTTTCCCCTTGTCAACTCTCCTTACTGGGTGTAAACCTTACCTACATCGGCACCCGCGAGTTTACCTCTCGCTGGGATGCCTTTATCAAAGCTGGGTCATTTGTCTTGGGAGTGGTTACAGTCCTCAGTTTGTTGGGGTTATTCTCCTCATTTGCTGGTGCTGTGATGGTTGGCTACCGTGGCTATGTCAATATCGCCGTTGGTGCAGTAATTTTGGTGATGGGCTTAAGTTTGTTAGAGATTATACGCCTACCTTTACCCAAAATAGGTTTAGCATTGCCCATCACTGGTCCTTACACGGCGGGGTTAACCTTTGCACTAGTGAGTTCTCCCTGCACTAGTCCCGTACTCTTTGCGGTTATAGCCGCTGCTGGTGCCACAGGTTCGCCTATGATCAGCACGCTGACGATGGTTAGTTATGCACTGGGTACAACTGTAATTATTTTCCTCGCTAGCTTGTTCGCGGGTTTAGCCAAACAAACTCGCGTTTTATTGCAAAATTCCCAATGGGTCATGCGCCTTGGCGCTGGGATACTGATTGTTATGGGAGGATATTACCTAGTCAATGGTATTCGCTGGCTCATCTTGGTGTTGTAGCGGTGTGGTTCATGGTTCAGGGTGAGCTAGAAAATTGCTATGAACGATGAACGATGAGTCGGGGATGGGATTACAATTTTTGGCTACTGACTGTCTAATGAAGGAAGAAAGGTGTAGCTTTTCTGCTTAGAAGTGCCTCAAAGATTCCAGGGTTAATCGTGTCAAACGGACAAAACGACGAACCAAGACCGGGGGATATGGTGCTAGGGACTCCCCATCGTTCTACCTGCCCCGATCCTACGAACAATAGTCCCTCACCTAGCCCTTTTGACTTAGTACTGGGCTTTACCCCTTCTGCGTACCAAAAGGCAATCTTCGAGTGGCTAGCAGACGGTCAGGGGTCTTGTGTTGTCTCTGCTGTGCCGGGAAGTGGCAAAACAACAACCTTGATTAAAGGGGCTAAGTATATCCCCAAGTCTTTGCGATCGCCTTCGGCGGTGCGCCCAGCGCAATCGCACTTCTTAGCGTTCAACAAGCACATTGCCCAACAACTAGAAGAT
>JALYGX010000036.1 GCA_030776905.1 Cyanobacteriota bacterium
GAGCCGGGGCGCGAACGCTTCCTGAAACGAACGTTGAAACCAGTTCTCGGTGACTATGACTTTATCGTCATACGAGATTTTGGTAGATGTGATGATTCGCAATTGGGAGAATCTTCCCAAGCGCACACAGGCAGCTTATTTACAGCAGGCTAAACAAGCTAGAGTAGAAAGACTCATTGCTGGTCAGGAGAAGACGGTGAAAACGATGAGGGCGAAATATTTGGAACAGTGAATTGAGCTAGAATCCTCTCGCAGATGACAGGTTGCCGAACTCGAATGCGAGCAAGCATCACCGCCAGCACGTTACCATCTTTACAGAACTTAATAATAGAAAACCGCTTTCTGGCTTGGAGTGAATAACACCAATGGAATTAGCGACCTTTGGAGCTGGTTGTTTTTGGGGTGTGGAGGCAGCGTTTCGGAAAGTTAAAGGAGTAACATCAACTTCTGTTGGCTACATGGGAGGGCATTTTCCCAATCCCTCGTATCTCGATGTCTTGTCGAGGATAACGGGTCATGCGGAAGTCGCCTTCGTTGAGTATGACCCGTCTAAGGTCAGCTATGAAGAGCTTCTCGATATGTTTTGGAACATCCACGACCCCACGTCGCTCAACCGTCAAGGTCCAGATAGGGGGGAGCAATATAGGTCTGTGATATTTTTCCACAATCCCCAACAGGAGGAGGCGGCGAAACGCTCTATGGAGTTGCTTCAAATGTCTGGTCGGTTTGATAAAGATATTGTGACCAAGATTAAGCCAGCAATGGAGTACTACTTAGCAACCGTTGAGCATCAGCAGTATTTCGAGAAGAAAGGACGGCAAGCCACTGTTGAGCAGTAGCAGGATATCCTGGGTTTTGGCTAGCCATCTATCCGACGAATTGGAATTTGAATTTCACTGCGCTTGGCAGGTTCTGGGACATAAGGAGCATCGTAGAAGAAGCGGCGAGGTGAGCCGACAATGGTGTATTCAGGGTGCTGCGCCAACCACTCTCGTAACCGCTCTATGTTTTTTTGATAGCTGGAGTAATCGTAACTGCCTTTTAGCCCAAGGCTGACGACTGTCATGGGTGCGATATCTTCTACCTGAATGTTTTGAGCAATCTCAGAAGGGTAGATGTCAGTGCTGCGGTAGAGCAATGAAACAAGCGCTTCACCCCGTTCATTGGGTGCGCCCATCTCGCTGGCTTCCAGAGTGCTAACTGGATAACGGGTTTCCACCGGAGCTGTCATGGAGATATTGTTAGAGCTGATGTGGCGATAGAGAGGGTCAAAAGCTCTATTGGCTGCCATTGAGAGTTCTCCTGAATAGCGAACTGTGGCAGCACGGTATGCCGGATATTGTTTGACTTCAATTTGCCCTTCTGGTGTTGGAGGGGGAAATCCTTCTGGCAAGGGAGCAGCGGTAGCACTGTAGGCGAAAAATGCGATCGCAACTACTGCCAGGATTCCTACGGGTAAAAGTATGTTCTCTAGCTTCACAGGGAACCTCAGAAATTCATCCTATTCTAAGTCTGGCAGTTTTTCATGCGGGCAGGGTTTCACCTTCCTTGCACAGCGCAATTACTTTAAAATCAATACTAGAAACCGCCAGCTAACACTACGCTGAACCGGAACGGAGCATAAGCTATCTGTTAAGTTGCAAGGATTGTTGCCGTCCGGTTAGCTTTGCCGTTAGCCTCTCCAAAACAGATCTTTTTTGCGCCGTAAAGAGTCCTTGCCGATTCTTCGACCATCAATAACTAAGGAATAGCGTGTCTATTACACGCTCATCCAAATCAATTAGCTTCAGCCATGCTAGCGTCAAGCATTTGCCACGTCATCTCCTGACCCGCCCGTAGGGGCACGAGTCCGGATTCAGTAAATGGCACTTCATCGGGAACGCGCCAGGTCGTTCTGGTCAAGGTAATCTGTTCCGTACTGCGCGGGAGTTGATAAAAATCTGGTCCATAGAAACTGGCGAAAGCTTCAAGTTTATCGAGTGCATCAACGCTCTCAAAAGCTTCTGCATATAACTCCATAGCATGCAGAGCCGAATAGCAACCCGCACAGCCACAAAAACTTACTTTGCCATTGCGGGGATGGGGAGCGCTATCGGTGCCAAGAAAAAACTTAGGATTACCAGAGGTTGCCGCTTGCAAAAGAGCCAGGCGGTGCTCCTCACGTTTCAAAATTGGCAGGCAATAAAAATGGGGGCGAATACCACCTTGAAATAGGATATTGCGGTTAAATAACAAATGTTGTGGCGTAATCGTTGCAGCGATATTGTTGGCAGACAGAACATACTGCACAGCATCTGAGGTGGTAACGTGTTCAAGCACTACGCGCAGGTTGGGAAATCGCTGCTTGAGGGGGATCAAATGTCGCTCGATAAACGCTTTCTCGCGGTCGAACATATCAACATCTTCATCGATCACTTCCCCGTGCAGTAGTAAAGGCATATCTACCTGCTGCATCGCTTCAAAGACGCGATCGCACTGAGGAATGTCCGCCACGCCAAGGTCTGAATTGGTCGTTGCACCGGCTGGGTAGTACTTTACCGCTTTGACAAACTGGGATTCTTTAGCCCGGATAATTTCTTCGGGGCTGGTGTTGTCGGTGAGGTAGAGCGTCATCAGTGGCTCAAACTGTTTGCCAGCCGGAATCGCTGCAAGGATGCGATCGCGATAGGCCGCAGCCTCAGCTACCGAGCGTACTGGGGGCCTCAAGTTCGGCATGATGATCGCACGGGCAAACTGACGCACCGTGTGGGGCAGAACTGCTTTCAGCGCCGCACCGTCGCGTAGATGCAGATGCCAGTCGTCAGGCCGGGTCATGGTAAGCTTTTGCATCTCTCAATTATAAAACCGCTAGTGCTTTAGCAAGAAAAACACAAGCTAACAACGCCCAGGCACACTGGCTGCCGAAAGATAATCGGTTTGATGCAGAGGTTATTTGCGGCGGGTGAATGGGAACGTTAGGAACAGAAATCAGTGGGCAGATGCTGTGACCGCCAGTAAGATGGGGACAGAGTGACCTGTTCATCGCTCCACCTAGCTCTAGACGCTGATGCATACCTACACGCTGCCGGGCAATGATTTGAGAGTTTCGCGAGTTGCCTATGGCTGCATGAATATTGGCGGGACTTGGGATGATACAGCGCTTTCTACAGATGTGCGGGAAAGTGCATCTCGGGCCATTAAGGCAGCTCTGGAAGCAGGCATTACCCTGTTTGACCATGCAGATATTTACACGCGGGGCAAGTCAGAGCAGGTGTTTGGTGATGTGCTCAAAGCCTCGCCAGGTCTGCGTGAGCAAATTGTGCTTCAGCCGAAGTGCGGTATTCGTTAGGCTCATTTGAAAAAGACATTTGCCTTGCTCTCGCTGGTTTTGAGTATAAAGATGTTTTTCTCAGTTGTTTAGTGCTGACCTAAGAGTATGTTCCTTGGAAGTGTGTAGTTAAGTATTTACAGAAAAACACATAACTTGATACAGGCATGGGCACCGCTGACAGGAGGCAAGCTTTTCAAGCCCGACGCAGAAGTTGATTCCGGCATTGGGCAAGGCGGTTCAGCGAGTGAGTCAGTTGGCTCAAGCAAAGCAGACAACCCCTGATTACTAGGATTAACCATCAGATCTACTGGATAACACCCCGAATCTGTGGGATTATCCGTCAAATATTCTGTTTAATTCCTTATAATCTGGGTATTATCCCGTAAATCTGCCAGATAATACCGAGTATAAGGGGCTTATCAAGCGGATCTGACGCTTAATATATAGTTAGGCATTTCAAATGAATAACGCCATTTCTCATGTAGTCAGAGCGTTGGAGGCGGTAGATAGTCGCTTCTACGGACTTAATGACATTGCGTTCGCAAATGATGCACTTATTGATAACAACGGCATCAGAAATCTTGAGCGTCGATTCATGATTGAATTCTCAAGACAATATTCGGCGATTATGCACGATAATGACATCGAATATAGTGGCGTTCAGTACGATTTTGAGGTACCAAAGAAGTTCATGTGGTCCGCGACTCCTGACCTCGAGATTCGTAGAACATTTGAACAGCTAAACAAGCGGCGCGATGTGGATATGCTCGCGTATTTTGAAACGCAACCCGACTTTCTTGTTCACGCAAGCCAGCGTAATATGGACGATCAGCGATTGATCGTGGAAGCGAAGGTCAACCCAAAAACACCCAAAGGCGAAGTATTTAAGGACATTTTTCACACTCTAATTTACACAAACAAATACAACTTCAAAAACAGTGTCCTGTTGCTAGTAAACATCGAATTGCTAAAGTGGCTTCAATATCTC
>JALYGX010000037.1 GCA_030776905.1 Cyanobacteriota bacterium
AATTGCCACAATATTGACTATGCAATAAGCAAATAACGGCTTTAGCGATGACAGAAAGCGCCAGCGGAATGCTACCTGTTATATCAAGCCCGTTAAATTGATTACAGTTTGAATTAGATTAGGGTGCTAGTAATCGGCCGTCAACACACTTTGTTCTCAGCTCTATTGTCGAGCAGTCAAGTCTGAAACTTACGGAGAAGATATGAATTATTTTCAGTATCATAGCGGCACCAATAAAACTTTTATTGGTGAACCTCCCGATTCGCCCTTACCCGTTGCAAGAGCCATACTAGCAGCACCAAAACCCTTGCTGAAAATCCGCTTCGAGACAACTCAATATGCTCCCAATCACCTTGTCACCCTACGCAATGCAAAAGATGGCTGGACGAAAGATATTTTCGGGATTTATCGGTTTGGTGGTTGGGAATTCTTTTTAGAAAAGTCAAGCTACCCTAACAACCTAGAGTTCAAATTTGTGCTTGACCAGACTTATTGGATGAATGGCTTCAATCTAAATATATCGACTAATGCTGATGCACTTTTTACGGAAGCACAGATTCAATTTCCTGCTGCCCCAAATCGTTATCAACATGGGTATGACAACTTTCACATTGACCGTACCCGAATAGCGCAAGATGGCATTCCTAATAACACTCGCGAAGACATTGAATATGATGTAATTGTTATAGGTTCTGGCATTGGTGGAGGAATCTTAGCAGATGCCTTGTCCGACTCTGGTCTCAAAACCTTAGTACTTGAAGCTGGTGGCTTGACTTTTCCCACCCATACAACCAATCTTCCTGGGGATTGGTCACGACTAGCAACGTATCATCAAGTTGGACATTATAATAACGAACCTGGCTCGGACTTTATTCTTGGTGTACACCTAAGTTTGGGCGGTCGCTCTGTCTATTGGTCAGGGTTAATCCCGCGAATGCGCGATTGGGAACTACAGTTTTGGCCTGCTGAGATCCGTAACTTCTTCAAAAGCCAAAATGGATATAGTGATGCAGAAACGTTAATGCGAAAAGGAAAGACATTAGGACCTTTTCAGGACAGTCTCGTCACTCAACTCTCTGGTGACTTCGGTGATTGGATTGTTGAGGCTCTCCCCCACTCTCGACATCAGCCGAATATCAGCGATGCCAACATCATTGAAAATGTCTTGGAAAGTTCAACAGGTACTTTTTCCACCGCCGATCTTCTTTTGGCATCGATGGCTTTCGATGGAACTGCTGGACGAGATAATCTCACAATTAACCTAGGACATTTAGTCACAAAAATTGAAACGGCTGGTTCAAAAGCTACTTCTGTTATCTGCCAGGATTTGTTGGGAAATGTTACCCGAAGCTATAAAGGCAAGGTAATTGTTCTAGCGGCAGGTTCTCTCGAAAGTCCTAAAATCGCTCTCAACAGTAATTTAAACAATCCCAATAACAAAATAGGAGTCGGACTAACGGATCATCCTGCTTTTTTCTCTGCTGAATACATAATACCGGATAATCATCCATTTGGAGGACCAGATAAACACGCCAAAGTCTTTATGTCTAAACGTGATGCCACAATTAGTGATCATCCCTTTAATATCGAAATTCTGATTAATCCAGTTTACTGGAATCTCCGGAAACCTGATGATGATATACGACAAGAACCCAATACTTCCCGAATCAAGATAACATTTGCCTTCTCTAGTTTTCTGGATGACAATAATTTTGTTCGCTCGAATGGTTCGGGTCAGAAGTTATCCGTTAAAGTCAATAGAAATCAAACAGGTGTTCCCCATTTTGAGGCGGTTCGCGAAATGCGTAACGCTATCTTAACTAAATTGGGTATTCCTTTTACGGCAAGCGAAGGAATGGGTTATGGAAATGAAGGCACAGTCCATCATGCTGGGGGAACGCTGAGAATGAGTGGAGACGGTTCTGGAGTGGTCGATACTAATTTGAAGTTTGAAAGCTACGATAACCTCTACTGTGCAGATCTATCAGTCTGGCCATTTATTCCAGCAGCAAACCCGGCCCTGACGCTGGCTGCTCTATCACAGCGTTTGGCAAAAACCATAAAAGCTAAACTTTCTAGTTCTTAGAAAGACTATGTATTTTGACGTAAAATTTTTGGTTGGTTCCTGATATTTCAGGAAAGCTTCAACTAAATGATGTCTAAATATAAGCTCATCGGGAGTTAACTATCATGCCTGAAGTTAAATTTGGTCACAAGGATGAACCTTCGGCTCAATTTCGCAAAAGCGATGACTTAATTGCCATCCGCACTCGCTCAAAACGCTCGGCAACAGCAATACCAGTCCCTTCAGCAGTTTCTGCGGAATTATCCGGAGGTCAATTAGTTTTATCATTCCCCGAAGTGGGAGTTGAGGTTTATAGAGTTCCTACTGGTACTGAACATAGATCTTTAAACGAACGTAAAGCTGCTCTCCGCAGTTTACCAGATGTCCGTTTTGCTGGAGGAGTATTGGTAGATGCACAATCAGGAGAACCTGTTATCTACACTGAAAACTTGTTTATTAAGTTTATAGATACGGCAGATCCTGAGGAGTGCAAGACTATTATTCGGGAAGCTGGTCTTACCATTAAAGAGGAGGTAACCTATGCGGCGAATGCTTTCTTTGTTGCGGCTCCTGAAGGAACAGGAGAACAAGTATTTGAAATTGCTCTGTCGTTACTTAACCGAGATGATGTAGAGTACTGTCACCCAGAGGTCGTTAGAAAACGTAGCCTACGAGCAATCTCCTCACAGCAGTGGCATCTAAAATCTACAATTGTTAATGGAATTACGATCTCTGCTAGTGCCAATGTAGAAGCTGCCCATCAACTTACACAAGGGGAAGGCATTACTATTGCGATCATTGACGATGGTGTTGATATTGACCATCCTGAGTTTAGTAGTTCCGGGAAATTAGTCGCACCTAGAGATGCTACGCGAAATAGCAACGATGCACGCCCCAAAGATGATCTTGGCCAGCCAGACAATCACGGCACTGCCTGTGCGGGGGTAGCGTGTGCCGATGGAAGCTTTGGCGCTTCTGGAGTTGCTCCACGGGCAAAACTAATGCCTATCCGAATGGTGAGTGGCTTAAGATCTCAGCAAGAAGCAAATGCGTTCAGATGGGCGGCTGACAATGGCGCTGATGTCATCTCTTGTAGTTGGGGACCAGAAGATGGTGACTGGTTCAACCCAGATGATCCTCGACACAATCGCCAAGTTTTCTTACCTGCTAGTACTAAACTTGCTATGGATTATGCAACCACTCAGGGTCGAGGAGGAAAAGGGTGTGTCATTTTATTTGCAGCCGGAAATGGCAATGAAAGCGTAGACAACGATGGTTATGCTAGCTATGAGCGGGTGATTGCTGTAGCGGCTTGCAATGACCAAGGAAAACGAAGTGTTTATAGTGACTTCGGCAATGCAATTTGGTGTGCTTTTCCGAGCGGCGATTTTGGCTATTCACCATTTTCTCATCCTGAGCCTTTGACGACAGGAATTTGGACAACTGACCGTACTGGTAATCCTGGATATAATCAGGGCTTTATTGTAAATGGTGATGCTACAGGTAACTATACCAATAGTTTTGGTGGCACTTCTAGCTCATGTCCTGGTGCAGCAGGAGTAGCAGCTTTAGTATTAGCGATTAATCCTAATCTTCGCTGGCAAGAGGTCAAAGATCTTTTTAAGCGTTCTTGTGACAAAATTGACCCTTCAGGTGGTCTCTATGATGCTAATGGCTGGAGTAAGTACTATGGCTACGGTCGGCTCAATGCTCAAACAGCCATAACCTTGGCTCAACCACAACCTCAGAATAGCGTTGTTGTTGTCCGTAACTTTAATCAAGTGTTACCAGATTTACAAACGGTCAGTGTTCAGTTGGAAGTGGGGGAAACTACTCCTGTCGAGCGTCTTTCTGTGATTGTTGAAATTTTGCATTCCTATATTGGTGACTTAATGGTTTCACTAATACCACCGTCAGAACTTGGTCTAAGCAAGATCATGCTCCATAACCGTAGTGGTGGAGCAGTATGCAATTTGAGACAAACGTTTGATGCTTTGACTACACCTGATCTTGCTAATTTCCAAGGCAAAACGGTTAAAGGGACTTGGACGCTGGAAGTTCAAGATATGGCGTGTCGAGATGAAGGTCAGCTAGTAAAATTTGGTATTGAATTACTTTTTAGCTGATGTTTACATAAATTACTTTTCCCGTATCCCTAAATATCGCCTGGTTGATAAATAGCACCAATGCTATGGTCAGGATTAATTTCAATAACCAGGTTTACCCACTCGGTGTTTCTGGTGAGAGGAATGATGAATAGCTCTGGATGAAGCGATCGCCAAAAATACTCGACAAATTCATCCACTTGTGAATCCGTCATTCCCGATTTCCCCGTAGCCATCATTTGCTGTTCCGCCTGCCGCCTCCACTGTTGACTGAGGCGGTAGTCAACTGGGTAAAGCAGCATCAATCGGTCTAATCGTTCCCACAAGGGTAAATAATTTTTTAGTCGGTCGTTCATATCACGAGCAAACGACCGATCCGCTGATGTCAGAATCGGTGCTGGCATGGCTGCGTCAAACACAGCCGCGTCAATCGGTCGAACCCCAACAAACCACCCTTCAAAAAGCACAATATCAATATTGTTCACCATTTCTGGAGTAGTGCGATCGCCTGCACCATCCCAGGCAGACTTATCAAAGCGAGGCACCAGAATTGGCTGTTCTAAGTTGGATTGACGCAGTTGGTCTAAAAGCTGCAAACCCAGCTCAACATCATGAGTTCCAGGTGGTCCGCGCCAGATAAGACGGGGGTCTTGCTGTTGAAGGCGTTGTCGTTGGGCGTAGGTTTTGTAAAGGTCATCTAGGGAAAGGCTGAGAGTGCGGTAACCTAGATGCCTGAGAATTAGACTCAAGACAGCCCCTAGGGTAGTTTTACCAGTTCCCTGTCCTCCCAAGATGCCTTGGATCAGAGGACGGGCTAACTGTTGCCGTAATGACGCCAGTTGCATAGCTAGGGGAAGCCAGAGATGCCAGATCGATGTGGCGATTAGGGGTTGGGGATTTTCTTCCGCTTTCTTGCTGATTTTCTGAGGAGGGGAGGGGAAAGACAAAAGCGAGACGATATCTAGGTAGACAGCTTGGAAGAGATGCGATCGCTCCTTAACAATCTCCTCCACATTTACGGATGTAATGCCAAACGCCTTTGCTCGTTGCGGTGATGCCAAGGTTTCAGCGACTAGCTGTTGCCACTCCAACGCCGTCAACGTCTGTTTTGCCGCCAAATTACTAAGAATTTGCTCCAGCCTTATAGTTGGTTGCGACATAATCTCAGGAGCCGAGTTTGAAGGCTTCTACAAACATACTGTAAGTTAGACCAATTTTCAGAGCATTAATCGCTTCAGCCCACAAGGAACGCTTGGGAACACCCTCAGGAGATTGTGTTCGTCGCTGCCTACCTCCATAAACACTCCGACTAACCACTTCTGTGAAGAGAAGTACTATGCCAGCAGCAATCACGTCCCAGTTCGCAGATTGTCCGGCGGTCGTAGGAATGGAAGAGCCTAGGAACACTCCCAATAGCAAACTAATCAATATAAGGGACAAGTATCGCCAGGGATTAGCGAACCATTGGCTCAACTGCGTCAAGCCAACATTAACTAGATTATTAAGACGGGTATTTTGCATTGGCAGATCTGACAACAAAAAGACAAATGCGCTAAAGTCACACTTTACCTTCCTAGCATAGGAAGCTAGCACGGTCTCAGAAAAGCTTGTTTCAATGATAGATAAAGGCTAGCGATCAGTTTTTCCGCAGCCTGTTCGAGTAAAAATACTTATTACTAAACAGTGGTGCAGGGGCTATCCCCTAAAACGGATGAAAAATATTAAATCTACGCTTTATCCTGTACTTATTCTTTTATTTCTCTTAGGGCTAGGACTCGCAGCGTTAGGGCTAGGATGGTTTCGGTTTACAGTTTCCATAGAGTCAGAGTCCCCGGATACTGTTTCCCTACCAGTAATTGAACCGCCGACCCCGCCAGCACCCGAAAAGGTGAAAAAGCTATCACCTGTGCTGCCAATAGTAACCCCAGCTTTACCTCCCCCAGTTGCCTCAGCGTCCAAAAATCCCGACCCAGCAATGGTAGCCGCACGTCAGGGGGCTTTGCGGGTGAGTAATCCTACTGAACATCCAGTTCGAGTGGCGCTGTTGACACGGCAGTCCGCAGAAAAAACTGACGGACAGCCCGCGCACTGGGATTTTTCTCCAATGGAAGGGGGTAGCCAAGGGTTAATGCTCTCGCTACCGCAGGGTAATCTGAAGCTGAAAAAGGGAGATATTTTGGTTGCCTTTGCTCAGGATGGTTCACGTCTGTACTGGGGACCCTATGTAGTCGGCGAGACTCCTTTACCAATTTGGAATCAACAAAAAGCTGAATGGCAACTAATTTTACAGCCATGAATCTAATGTTTGTGGGTAGCTAGTGGGAGTCTTTCAGTCATTCGCTTCTACCGCTCCCCAGCCCTCGCGTTACTAAGGGGAGAGTTAGCATTGCCCCACTGAGCACTCAGCACTCAATCAGGGAACTGGTTAGCGGCGTCGGAGTCATCAAAGGTATTAGCAGTGGCGGCATTTACCGCTAAATTAAGGTCTGGGAAAGCTTCCTTAAGGCTGCCCGTTACTGACGGGTTGGTAGTGATGGCATGAAGTTTAGGGTGAATGATGAAACCTATAGTTACACACGGTTTGAAGAGTAAGGAGCGGCATTGGGCACTTAGTTGGTGGCTGGCAATTTTGTGGCTGCTTTTGATTGGGTTCCTCGCTTTCTTTTGGAACTTGGGCAGTACTGGCTTAATTGATGAGACAGAGCCACTGTTTGCAGAAGCGGCTCGACAGATGACGGTCACTGGAGATTGGATTACTCCCTACTTCAACGGTGTAACTCGGTTTGATAAGCCACCCTTGATCTATTGGCTAATGGCGATCGCTTATTCTACCTTCGGTGTAAATGAGTTTGCCGCTCGACTGCCTTCCGCCTTAGCCGGAGTTGCTCTCACCAGTCTTTGCTTTTATACCCTCAGGTATTTTGGGGAATGGGGAATGGGGAAGAATGAGGCTAGTCCCCAAACTCCAAGTCTCACCCCCCCTTATAAAGGAGGGGACTCTCAAGCACTAATTACGAATACTCCATCATCTCAATGGCAGTTATGGCTGGTCGCTTGCCTGGGTTCGGCAATGGTTGCCTTAAATTCCCTAACCTTGTTCTTTGGGCGTACTGGCTACTCAGATATGTTGCTGAGTATATGTTTTGGCGGCGCGTTACTGACTTTTTTTGTAGGCTACGCGCAACCGGAACGACCGAGGGTGCAGGCACGTTGGTATCTGGCTTTCTACGTGCTGATGGCTTTGGCGGTATTAACTAAAGGGCCTGTTGGTGTTGTTCTGCCTGGGTTGATTATCGGTTCTTTTCTACTTTATGTAGGCAGAGCTAGAGAAGTGCTGCGAGAGATGCGTGTTGTTCAAGGTACTTTAATTTTTCTGGCTATCAGCGTACCCTGGTTTATTCTAGTGATTTTGCGGAATGGCGAGGCTTATATTAACTCGTTTTTTGGTTTCCACAATTTTGAACGATTTACCAACGTTGTTAATCAGCACCAAGGTCCCGTGTATTTTCACGTTTTGGTGGTCTTGATGGGCTTTGCTCCCTGGTCAATTGGGTTGCCAAGTGCGATCGCAAACAGTAGAGTTTTCCAACGCAAGCATTGGCAAAAAGCACCTCGGCAAGCGCATCTCGGCTTATTTGCCTTGTTTTGGTTTGCCATTGTCTTGGGCTTTTTTACCCTGGCGGTGACCAAATACTTTAGCTACACCCTACCGCTGATGCCTGCGGCAGCGATTCTGCTGGCGCTTTGGTGGAGCGAGCAAATTGCGCGGGGGCAGATTTTCCATCAATCCTCCTGGAGCCTCAAGATTACCAGTGTTGTGAGTATAATCTTCTTTCTGGCACTGGCAGGGGCTTGTTTCTACAGCCCTAACTGGCTGGGAGATGACTCAACTATGCCGAATCTGGGGTTGCGGATAAGTCAAAGTGGTTTAGCTCATATTGGAGCAGCGATTTGGGGCATCAGTGCGATCGCAGGATTAGTTTTACTACTATGCCGTCAAATCCATTGGCTTTGGGGAGTCAAGTTTCTGGCATTTGTTGCCTTCTTGATGTTCGTGATCATGCCTGCCTCAGCCATTATCGATACCGAACGCCAACAACCTTTACGCCAGATTGCCGAATCTGTCGTAAAGGTTGAAGCACCTGGCGAAGAAGTGATGATGATTGCCAACTCGTTTGAAAAGCCCAGTTTGGTTTTTTATACCAAACGACCTGTAACGTTTTTGCTACGTCCCTCAGAAGCTGTTCCCCGCATCCAGAACGCTGCCAAACAATCGAGTCCTGAATCGGTATTGTTGATTGCCACTCGTAAATCTTTAGAAAAAACAGGATTGCAGCCCAATCAATATCAAGCAATCAGTCAAGCGGGAGTTTACCAGTTAGTCCGCATCCCCAGGACAGGAGTGCTTTAATGCAGATGGCTCAGAAATGGTTGGCTCAAAAAGCTAATCAGTTAGTACTTTTTTGGCTGGTTGGCGGACTGCTATTTCGGGGTATTATTGCTTTCTGGCTCTACCCTGGCTTTGATGAAGCCTACTACTATGTCTACAGCCAGAATTTGGATTGGAGCTATTTCGATCATCCAGTTTTAGTAGCGCTGGTCACGGGTTTTGGTCCGTGGCTGACAGGAGAAGTTTCCCAATTCACCATTCGTTTGGGAACGCTGATTTTGCATACCGGTAGTTTGTTGCTGCTGTATCTAACCAGTGCCAAGCTTTTCTCTAAAAAGGCGGCTAGCTTAACTTTAGCGATCGCGTCTATCTGTCCAATTTTCTTAGTTGCCTTTGGTGTCCTCACCCTCCCCGATAGTCCGTTGATGTTTTTCTGGTCGGCAAGTTTGTACTGTGCCGCCCATGAATTCTTTCCCCAACCCCAGACTCATCGGTCAAGTCTGTCCGAGTCAGAAGCCTCCCAACCCTCTACCCCCTATCGACCCAGCTACCGATTAGCTATCCTGGGTATCCTGGTTGGTTTAGCTTGTTTAGGGAAATATCACGGCTTTGTTTTAGGCGCAGGACTGATTGGGTTTTGTTTAACAAGTCCACGCCATCGCTGTAGCTTGGTTTCACCTTGGGCATGGTTGGGGTTAGGTTTATTTATTGTCACTATCTTCCCAATATGGTTCTGGAATATGCAGCATGATTGGATATCCTTGCGTTTTCAATCAGAGCGTGGGGTGCCAAGACGCGGCTATAAGCTAGCCAGTGTAGGAGGTGTCTTGCTCGCTGAGGTGGGTTACTTATTCCCAACTCTGGGATTGCCACTTTGGTGGGTAAGTTTGCGCTCAGTACCCAATGCGATCGCTCAAGTTTTTTCTAAAAAACTACCTACATCCGAAGCAGATTTCAACCAAAAGCAGTTATTAATTTTGTGGGTGTCCCTACCCCTAACTCTAGGATTTACGTTCATGGGTGGATATCAGCAAATTTTGCCAACTTGGGCGATGCCGGGATTTTGGGGGCTAACGTTGCTGCTAGGGCAGTACGCCGTTAATTGGCAACAGCGATCGCATCGCCGTATCCAACGATGGCTGAAGGGTTCGGGAATTATCATCGGCACTAGCTTACTGATTGCCCTACTCCATGTAACAACAGGGACATTTCAAAAGCCGAGCCAATACGCGCTACTGGGAGGGTTCTTGGCTCCTAAGGATGACCCATCTACAGAACTCATTGATATTCAGCAACTGCGGCACGGCTTTGCCGAATCTCCCATCCTCAAGGAAGCATTGCACAACTCTAGCTTTATATTTACTAATGGCTATTACCTAGGCGGGCTGATTGGCATGGCTCTCGATCCTCTAGCTCATACACCGATAACTTGTTTTAGTTTTGATGCGCGTGGTTTCGCTTTTTGGTCGCGAGCTGAACAGTGGTTGGGAAAAGATGCCCTGTATATCACTCTTTCGCGCTTTGAGCGAAAAAAAGAGCTGACGGATGAGTATCGGAATTACTTCAGCAGCCTAGAGGAGATTGGCACTGTACCGATTCGACGCGGCGGAGCTGTTACAGAGGTAATTTACGTCTATCAAGCTAAGACACTACTCAAACCCTATCCCCGAATCTATGGAAATTGAGAGTGGTAGCTATTGGTTATTGGTTGTTGAGTATTACCTATTAGCAAACAACAAATAACAAACAACAAACAACAAACAACAAATAACGCCTAACTGCAATGACGTTTGGTAAATCTCTATCTCCCTTTTCATTAATTCCTGGCTTATCGGTCATGGATCGCTACATCGCCAGCGAACTGATTCCGCCGTTTCTGTTTGGGGTGGGCGCTTTTTCCTCGGTTGGAGTTGCGATCGGTACCCTATTTGATTTGGTGCGCAAAGTAACTGATGCTGGATTGCCGTTCCAGATTGCCCTTCAAGTGTTGCTGTTGAAAATGCCGGAGTTTGTCTCCTATGCTTTACCAATGTCTACGCTTCTCGCTGCACTGATGACCTACTCTCGTCTCAGCAGCGACAGTGAGTTAATTGCTCTACGCAGTTGCGGTGTTAGCGTCTACCGGATGGTCGTGCCTGCTGTTGTTTTAAGCTTAGTGGTTACGGGTATAACCTTTTTATTTAACGAGTTGGTTGTTCCTGCTGCCAACTACCAGGCGTCTAGCACCCTAGAGAAAGCGCTGAAACAGGAAAAACCGTCTTTCCAGGAAAGCAACATTTTCTATCCTGAATATGGGGAAGTCACGCAGCCTGATGGTCAAAAAATACGGGCACTCAAGCGCTTGTTCTACGCTAATCAATTCGACGGTGAGCGGATGAAAGGCTTGACCATTCTAGACTGGTCTCAGCAGAGTCTTAACCAAATTGTTACCTCCGAATCAGCGATTTGGAATCCAGGTCAAAATACCTGGGATTTTTTCAACGGTACTATTTATGTAATTTCTCCGGATGCCTCTTACCGCAATATCCTCCGATTTGAAAATCACCAGCTAAAACTTCCCAGAGCACCACTTGATTTGGCAGGTAAAGACAAAGACTCTGCTCAGATGAATATTGCTCAGATTAAAGAATATAGAGAGGTCATTCGGGTTAGTGGCGATACGAAAAAAATCCGTAGGCTGACATTGCGCATTCAACAAAAAACCGCTTTTCCTTTTGTTTGCCTGGTCTTTGGGCTAGTTGGTGCGGTTTTGGGCATCCGACCTCAACGTACTGGCAAAGCAACAAGCTTCGGGATTAGTGTTGTGATCATTTTTACTTACTACTTAACGACATTTATCACGGAGGCATTAGGTCTATCTGGCGTTCTGACTCCCATAATGGCAGCTTGGTTACCCAATCTTTTTGGCGTCGGGTCGGGTGGACTTCTGTTATTCAAAGCTGCTCGCTAGCTATGTGTTGCCCACTTCACTAATCTCTGGTCATAGTTTATGGGGCTGAGGTAAGTCGGGGCAGCAGAGGAGGCAGGGGCAGAGGAATTCAAGCTTATCCGAGCAGTATTAAAGTACTTCTATAGAAGTACTTTAAACTATTAATTGTAACAGTAAATGGGAGCTATCTAGTAAGCATTCAAGATTTATAAAAAACTTTTCTTAGAGAATATAAAAATTAATAAGCGCATCTAGATTAGGAAGGCAGGAGTTAAAAAAATTAGCAATAATTGATGCAGTTTGTCATGTCATATAGTTATACCATTTCCTCATGTCCTTGAACTAAATCAGCCCTCCTGTAGTCTCCCTAGAGTTCGGGAGACGACCAGTTGGGGGTCTTTATAAGGTGCAGCTTCAAAGAGAACGGGTATTAGAAGTAGTTAGAAAAATCTACCCTGTTCAATACGTTAATCATTAATGAATTAGCCATAAAAATAGATTAAGAAAATATAGAATTTTTCTATTTTAAAGCTAGTCACTTAATCTTTTAGTGTTTTTTATTTACTCTTGATAAAGGTAAGATAGTAACCTTTTAGATTTGTCTGTTTCAATTAAAATAGACAAGACTTTGCTAAAAGTGGATTGTAAATTCACTGACCTGAGAATAAAACCCAAGAGTTAATCAGTAGGTAGCCAAACGATAGAAACATATGCTAACTTTCTTACAAAACTTTTTGGCATCAGGGTCTTTTATTCCTCATGGACATTGCTACTTATGGAAGACAGATTTGGTACTGCTGCACGTAGTATCAGACTCAGTCATTGCCCTTGCCTACTATTCAATTCCGATGATGTTGGTCTATTTCGTTCAAAAGAGACGAGATGTACCTTTCAATGGAGTATTTTTGTTATTTGGAGCATTCATTATTGCCTGTGGTACGGGTCATCTGATGGATGTTTGGACGCTCTGGCATCCAGTGTATTGGCTATCTGGTCTTCTCAAAGCCATTACGGCGGTAATTTCGTTTTACACGGCTTTAGTACTTTTACCCCTCATTCCCCAAGCCCTAGCACTACCAAGTCCAGCTCAACAAGAGGCAGCTAATCAGGCGTTAGAAAAGGAAATTTGCGATCGCAAACAAGCCGAGGCAGATGTTCGGAGACTGAATGCGGAATTAGAGCAACGGGTGAATGAGCGGACAGCACAACTTAGACTAGTTAATGAAAAATTAGCAGCAGAAATCGCTGAACGCATTCAGGCTTCAGAGGCGCTGCGGCAAGCGGAAGAGAAATATCGCAGCATCTTTGAGAATGCAAGCGGGGGAATCTTCCAGACTACACCGGATGGACGCTACCTCAGTGCCAATCCAGCCTTGGCGCGTATTTATGGTTACTCTTCATCCGAGGAATTGATTGCAAAGCTAACCGATCTCAATCGCCAAATTTATGTTGACTCGAACTGGCGTGCTGAGTTCATGCGTTTGATGCATCAATATGGGGCTGTCTATAATTTTGAGTCTCAGGCGTATCGCCAAGACAGAAGCATCATTTGGATTTCGGAAAATGCCCGTGCCGTTCGCGATGCCAATGGCGTACTGCTTTACTACGAAGGTTCAGTTGAAGATATCACGGAGCGCAAGCTGGCAGAGGCAAAATTACAAGCGAGCGAACAAAAGCTGCGTCAGGTGATTGACTTAGTCCCTCACTTTATTTTTGCCAAGAACATAGAGGGACAATTTATTTTAGTTAATCAGGCACTCGCTGATGCCTATGGTAGCTCTGTTGAGCAAATGCTGAACAAGAAGGATGCAGACTTTGCCAAATGCCCTGAGGAGGTGCGTCAATTTCAGGAAGTTGATCGGCAAGTGATTCACAGCAGACAGCCAAAACATATTCCTGAGGAAACGATTACCGATGCTCAGGGGAACGTTCGCATTCTGCAAACCACTAAAATTCCCTTTTCTATCGCTGGCTCGGATACTCCCGCTGTTTTGGGAATTGCGATCGATATTACTGAACGCAAGCGAGTCGAGCAAGAACTTAGAGAAAGCGAAGCGGCAATTCGGGCGTTGTATGAAGTAACCGCCTCTGGACAACGAGACTTCGACCAATCCCTGCAAAAACTCTTGGCGATGGGACGGCAACAGTTTGGCATGGATATCGGAGTATTGTCTTATGTCGAAGGCGATCGCTACCAGGTCATTGCAACTCAACTGCCAAACAACATCAATGCCAAAGGTGCCATCTTGGATTTGCGGCAAACTTACTGTCACGAGGCTTTGCAAGCCAAACAACCCTTTGGCATCTTATCGGCTGGGGCTTCCCAATGGCGCGAGCATCCAGCCTATGAGGCATTCAAACTTGAGGCTTATATTGGCGCACCCGTAGTAGTGACAGGCAACGTTTATGGCACCCTCAGCTTTTCCAGCTACACGCCGCGTCAGAAGCCCTTCAAAGCCTTAGATATAGAACTTTTGAGACTGATGGCGCAGTGGATCGGGGGAGAAATCGATCGCCAGCAAGCCGCACAAGAGTTGGCAAAAGCACGCGATCGCGCTTTGGCTGCAACTCAGGCAAAAAGTGAGTTTCTCGCTACCATGAGCCACGAGATTCGCACGCCGATGAATGGCGTGATTGGCATGACTGGGCTGTTGCTAGATACTCAACTCACACCCCAGCAGCGAGAGTTTGTGGAAACCGTTCGCCATAGCGGCGATGGCTTGCTCACTATCATTAACGATATCCTGGACTTCTCCAAAATCGAATCCGGCAAAATGGACTTGGAGGAACAGCCTTTCGATCTGCGAGCTTGCATAGAAGAGTGCCTCGACCTACTTGCCGCCAAGGCAGCGGAGAAAAAACTGGAGCTAGCCTACCAGTTCAACCCTCAAACCCCCAACATGATTGTGGGAGATATCACCCGCTTGCGCCAAATCCTGGTGAATTTATTAGGGAACGCTGTCAAATTCACTGAGTCGGGGGAAGTTGTCATTTCAGTAACAGCTCGCCAAGTGGGGACTGGGGAGGATTCTCATGCCTCAGATCTCCCTACTTCTGTGAGAGCGCCATTAATCGCGCCTGTATTCCCTACGTCTAACCCCGCTTATGAAATTCAATTCGCTGTCAAGGATACAGGCATTGGCATTCCGCCTAACCGATTAGATCGATTGTTCCAGCCCTTCAGTCAAGTTGATTCCTCTACTACCCGGAAGTATGGTGGCACCGGACTAGGTTTAGCCATCTGCAAGCAGCTCAGTGAAATAATGGGTGGTACGATGTGGGTCGAAAGTCAAGTCGAGCAAGGTTCGACTTTTTATTTCACGGTAGTCGCTCCATCTATTCCCAGTACGGAGCCACATCAACTGTGTGCTTTCCAGCCCCAGCTAACCGGGAAGCGACTGCTGATTGTGGATGATAATGCCACTAATCGCCAAGTTTTGACTCAACAAGGACAGTCTTGGGGAATGCTGACTCGTGCTGCTAAGTCGGGTTCAGAAGCGCTAGAGTGGCTGCGTCACGGAGAGTTATTCGATCTGGCAATTCTGGATATGCAGATGCCAGAAATGGATGGACTGACCTTGGCGGCAGAAATTCGCAAGCAGCCTGGATGCCAAAAGTTGCTCCTAGTGATGCTGACTTCTATCGGCAAGCCAGAAACGATCAACCCAAGTCTTGAAGCTAACTTTGCTGGCTTCCTCACTAAACCGATTAAGCAGTCTCAGCTATACGATGTTTTGATGCAGGTTCTGGGCGGACAGCCTATCAAAGTCTTGCCTTCCTCTAGGCTTGAGGAGATTGACCCTCTCTTAGCCGAACACTTGCCCCTACGGATTCTGCTAGCTGAGGACAATTTGGTGAACCAACAGGTGGCCTTGCACCTGTTGCAACGCATGGGGTATCGAGCCGATGTGGCAGGTAATGGGTTGGAAGTGCTGGAAGCGGTTTCTCGCCAACCTTATGACGTGGTGTTGATGGATGTGCAGATGCCGGAAATGGACGGATTAACGGCTACACGGCACATCCTCAGCGAACAATCATCGCTCCCACGTCCTCGAATCATTTCGATGACAGCGAATGCCATGCTGGGCGATCGCTAAATGTGCCTGGAGGCGGGCATGGACGACTACGTCAGCAAGCCGATCCGAGTAGAGGAACTGGTTCGTGCCTTAAGCAAGTGTCAAGAGGCGGTGGGAAATGGGAAAGAAATGGAGATTGGGGAAGAAGTCTCTACCAAAGCCTATCCACTGCCGACAACCTCTTCTCATTCCCCAAGTCTGAAATCCCCAACTACCCCTGTGCTGGATGCTCAGGTTTTTCGCCAGTTACGTGAAATGGTGAACAAAGACGAAATCTTAGTGGAAGTGGTCGATCACTATTTGGAAGAAGCCCCTCAACTGTTGCGATCGCTGACTGAAGCTGTAGCCAAAGGAGAGGCAGTCGTTTTGCAGCGAGTTGCCCACACTCTCAAGTCAACCAGCGCTATGTTAGGAGCAACAAGCCTATCTCAACTTTGCCAGAAGTTGGAAGTATTAAGCGAATCGATCTGCTCCGCTAGCGCCCCCACTGTCTCCCTCGCGTCTTCAGTCGCACTGGTTTCACAAGTAGAAACTGAATACGAAAAAGTTCAGACGGCTTTGCGGCAAAGCCTTCAGCAGCTCATTTCAGCCTAATCAGCTTGGGCTTGGGGACGGAAAGCCTTGCGCTACAAGCATTTAGGTTAAATAATCCATTTGAATTATCACCCTATAGCCGTAGTCACATAGGTTAGAACTGTGTTAGTTGCTCTCGCGCTGGGAAGCAACTGGATTTGTACTCAGCACTCGTCAGTCTCACTCAGCACTCGGCACTTTGCTATAAATACAGGAAAGCTGAAAATTTTAGTTCCTTTTCCCTTTAACCTTTTCCCTTTTCTCCATCTTCAAGATTTACAATTTGGATGGAGTTTACCTTAGTAAGGAGGTCACCGAAGTTAGTCACCAAAGTATAGAGATGGTAATAGGAAATCTGCTTTTATAACCTCCCTTTCAATGGCTCCAAAATCAATGTCCGGATTTCCTGTAAAGAACTTGAATTAAGTAATTAATTAAGTATTTTACCCTCTGCGACTTGAATTTAAGGGTATAAATCTGCTTTTAACAAAAACATTCGGCTAGGGGTTGAACTGTAGAGAAGCAGCTAGTGCTGCGCGAAGAAATAAAAATTCAGTACGAGAATTTGATGAAATTAGCATTAATAGAAATCAAGAGATGTTTAGGAATACTTCCCCAATTAGGATCGATTGGCTTGGGGGTAGCTATCTCCTTAAACATTGAGTTTCACTGGGCTAACAAAGCTACTTGGTTAACGGTTCGCAATCAAGAACCAGCATTTGCCCAATCCATTACTCCCAGTCAGGACGGTACTGGCACTGTAGTTACACCCACGGGTAACCAACTCGACATTACAGGGGGTAGCCTCTCTAGCGATCGCACAAATCTCTTCCACAGCTTCAATCAATTTAATCTCAATCAAGACCAAATTGCTAACTTTATCTCAAACCCTAATATTCAGAACATCTTAGGCCGCGTCACAGGCGGCGATGCCTCTATTATTAACGGTTTGATTCAGGTGACAGGCGGTAATTCAAACCTGTTCTTGATGAATCCAGCGGGTATAGTATTTGGTAGTAATGCCCAACTGAACGTACCCGCAGCGTTCACTGCTACCACCGCTACAGGAATTGGTTTTGGCAGCAATTGGTTTAATGCAGTTGGTTCCAACAACTACGCTGATTTGGTGGGAACCCCCAATGCCTTTGCCTTCACTACCCCCCTGAATCAAGGAGGTGCGATTATCAACGCGGGGCAATTAGCGGTCGGGGCTGGGCAGAATTTAACATTGTTGGGTGGCACTGTGGTGAATACAGGGCAACTGTCAGCAGCAGGGGGACAAATTACCCTAGCTGCTGTTCCCGGTGAAAATTTAGTCCGCATCAGCCAACCGGGGCATCTATTGAGTTTGGAGATTCAACCCCCTACTCCAGATGCGACGCCTGCCGCTTATACATCGCCGATATTATCCTTACCTGA
>JALYGX010000038.1 GCA_030776905.1 Cyanobacteriota bacterium
TCCGAAGGCATAAACCCCGGAGTGCCAATTACAATTGACTGAGCGGTGTTCCCTTTAGAGGTGACTATTGTCCCCATTGTTTCTCTCACCGCACCAAAATCAATGAGAACTGGCTTGCCATCTAAAGCACGCAAAATAATATTTTCTGGCTTAATATCCCGGTGAACAATCTGCTTGCCATGCACGTAATCCAGTACTGGCAAAAGCCCTATCAAAATCTCTTTGACCGAACTTTCAGTTAAGTTACCTTCCTGTTGCGCCTTAGCTGCTAAAGTCACACCCTCAATCCATTCTTGAACCAAATAGAATTGTCCATTTGATTCAAAATAGGCGTACAACTTTGGAATTTGATTGCTAGCAGCACCCAACTCTTCCAAAATTGCTGCTTCTCTTTGGAACCGCTCTGTCACCAACTGATAAACTTGCGGGTCATCTGTCATTGGTTTAAGTTGCTTAATCACGCAACGACGACCCGAAGGCATCTGGATGTCTTCCGCTAGATGGGTTTCCCCAAATCCACCAGCACCTAATGCCCGAAGAATACGATAGCGATTGTTCAACAATGTCTGCATCATCAGCTAGTTCTGGATAATTTTTTTGTAGAAAATAACGCTATAGGATTTGTAGAATTCCTGTAAGTAAGAGCGTCTTGGATAAGCTCTCTCAATAGTGGAACTAATAAAGCATTAGTTGGTAAATGCTACTAACCACTTGTTAGGAGAATTACTTAATTAACAAGTGCAGATAGATGCCAAAACTTATGAAGAGTGTTTAGATGCTTTAATGACTTGATGCTAACTTTGATTTATAAGAACAACCATAGCCATATGACTGAGACATATCAGCCAATTGGCTTAATTTAAAAAAGCATCCGGATTTATAAAAGATAGCTAGTATGAATTGAATCAAATTAGTTGGCAAATCTGCGAATTATTAGTAATACGATAGCTGGAGTTAGCAATACAAGTAATACAGTTAGTTCAATAGTTTATTTTTTGTTAAATACCTGAACGAATTATTAGCTAAATAGTTTTTTTACAGAGTAAATCTTATCTTTCAATTCAAGCCTTCTGAATAACCTAATGAACGCAAAAACACAACACCAAACGGTTTTAAGTGGTAATCCCTACTTGCAGTTAAACAACCAAGGACAGATTCTGCCCCCTGTGGAACTGAAAGCAGACCGACATCTTTTAGGACGCGACCCTCACAAAGCGGACTTAGTAGTTCCGGATGATTGGCGAGTCATTTCTGGTTGCCACGCCCTCTTGCGTAAAGAGGGAGAGGATTACCGCATTTATGACGGAGATGGGCACAAGCCCAGCAGCAACGGCTTATTTCTCAATCACACTCGCATCACCTCAACAGAAGGCTGTCTTCTAGAAAACGGCACTCAGATTCAAATTGGTCAAAACCCTCAAAACCTGATTCTCTTAACCTATTTCAACCCCAACAAAAGTCAGTTTCTCCAGCCAACGCAGCGCACCCTCTCACTCAAGCAACGTTCAGTCGTAATCGGACGCGACCCCGATGCTTCTCTACAATTGGACGCACCAACTGTATCTCGACGCCACGCCACGATTGATTCAAACGACCAAGGACGCTACATCTTACAAGACCACAGTACTAACGGCGTCTTTGTCAATGGGCAACGAGTAACCAACTCGATACAGTTGCCAACTGGCGCAACGATTCGTATTGGACCATTTACGCTGGTACTGCGTGGTGATGAATTAGTGTTACTAGATCGAGGCGATCGCATTCGCCTGGATGCCTATAGTTTAGTAATCGAGGATAAGGGCAAGCGGCGACTGGATGAGATTACCTTGGCAATTGAACCGGGACAGTTTGTTGCTTTAGTTGGGGGGAGTGGTGCTGGCAAGTCAACGCTGATGCGGACTTTATTAGGTATTGAGTCAACCACTAACGGACAGGTACATCTAAACGGGGAAAACCTACGAACCAACTTCAATATCTATCGCACCCAGATTGGTTATGTGCCACAAGATGACATCATTCACCGACAGCTAACAGTTGCAGAAGTTCTTACTTATGCGGCACAGCTACGGTTACCACCGGATACTGAGATTAAGTCGGTGTTGGAAAAGACGCTTTCAGATATTGAAATGTCCCATCGCCGCAATGCATTGGTAAGTCAACTTAGCGGTGGTCAGCGCAAACGAGTGAGTATTGGGGTAGAGTTACTAGCTGACCCAAAGCTGTTTTTCTTGGACGAACCAACCTCTGGTCTTGACCCTGGATTGGATAAGAAAATGATGCAGCTATTGCGGCGGTTAGCTGACCAGGGACGCACGATTATTCTTGTGACTCATGCCACGGCAAATATTACTTTGTGCGATCGCGTTGTCTTTCTCGGTCAAGGAGGACGCCTTTGTTACTTTGGTTCTCCCCAAGACAGCCTGAAGTTTTTTGGTGTCAATACTGGCGATTTCGCCGACATCTATAACAAATTAGAAGAAGAAAAAACCGTTCTCCAAGAAGCAAAAAGGTTCCAGAATTCCCCCGAACATCAACGCTACATTGGCGATCGCCTCAGCCACCCTACGACCCAACAAACCTTCCAATTATCCCCGAAAAAAGTTAGTCAAAATCCCTTGAAGCAGCTAACTCTCCTTACAAAGCGCTACTTCGATCTAACTCGCCGCGACCTCGTTAACCTCGCCCTCGCCCTTCTCACAGCACCTATTGGCATTGGTCTAATTCCTCTAGCAATCCGAGATAAAAACCCTTTAATTCTAGGTAGTGAACCTGACCCCAGCCTCGCACCGTTGGCACTGCGCGTCTTGTTTGTCTTTACCTGTGCCGCTATCTGGGTAGGACTTTCCAGTTCCCTGCAAGAGATTGTTAAGGAAGCCGCAATTTTCCTACGAGAACGACTGGTAAATTTAGGATTAATTCCCTATCTCGGTTCTAAGGTTTTGATTCTAGGTAGTTTAGCGCTGCTGCAAACCTTGTTCATGGTAGGGGTGATTCTTATAGGTTTCAAATCTCCAGAACCCAATTTAATTTCCTGGCAGCTTGGTGTTGGTATTACTACATTTCTCACGCTATTAACCTGCATGAGTCTAGGCTTAATGGTATCAGCCATTGTCAAAAACAGTGAACAAGCGAATAGTGCCTTACCACTCCTATTGCTACCTCAAATTATCTTCTCTGGCGTCTTATTTAAGATGGAAGGCATCGCCAGTAAAGTATCTTGGTTAATGTTAAGTCGCTGGTCGGTTGGTGCATATGGCTCTTTAGTAAACGTCAACGCAATGATACCCGCACCGACTAAATTACCAAATGGAACTACACTTCCTCAGCCGTTTGAAGCAACACCTGTTTATGAACCCACCTGGCATAATCTAAATCTAAACTGGGGAATTTTGCTGGTTCATACTGCCGTTTATTTAGGAGTGACTTGGTTGCTGCAAAAGCGAAAGGATATTTTTTAGCAATATCAAGAGTTAATAGCAATCCTACATAAGATCCAAACGCAAACCTGTTAGAACCACCTTCCTGGGGGGTTAGATATTCGTCAATCAAATAGGATTGCTATATGACTATCAATGCAAGTCTGACTCCCAAACAGCAATGTAAATGCGATCGCGAAGAAAGGGGAGAGATAGTTACAAAAGCCTATCTCCAGCCTTACTTAACTGGCGCTCTAGAGCCAGGTTGAATTCAACAAATTTACATAAATTGCGAGTACGACCATTCAAGCGATTCCAAGTCTTCATCAAAACTGAATAGTCCTAAATAATTAGGATTTGCCATCAGCTCTTTTGCTACTAAGAACCCGGCAACTGTCCAGGTTTGATATTTCCGTGCTTGTTTCCCAATCAATCGACCATTCTTTCCATCGTAGTATTCCGGCCATTGGTCTGTACTTAGGCGTTTTTCAGCCAGTTCAATAGCTCTTTTCCCAACCTCTGCTCTCCCGGTTTTCTGAGCGGCTGCCACTAATAACCAAAGTAAAACAGGCCAATTGCCGCCATTGTGGTAAGACCAAGGTACATTTTTAGGGTCGCAGCCCGTTAAAATTTTCCATTCCAGACCTTCCACAGCCGGAAAACAGATTTTCATGGGCATCTCTCCCACTAGATCGTCCCATCGCTGTTCGATGAGATCCATAATTCCTTGGGACTCTTGAGGACTGGAAAGAGAACAAATAATTGCCATTAAATTTCCTACTGCAAAGAAGCGGAAATCCATCTGCGCGGGTCCAAGATTACCTGCAAGATAACCCCCTTTTTCTGGCATCCATTCCGTCAACCAATAGGGAATAGAATCTGGGTAAATATTAAATTTGTTGATGGCGGCTTCGCCAAATTCTTCGCCGCGATAACGATAGATTTCATTCAAACGCTTAATATCTAGCCAATAATACTGCCGAATATGGTAGTTGAGAGTACTTAAGCGCTGATTGACAACCAGAGTGTAAATTTCACCTTGACGACTGGGCGCAAGTAATTCGCGTGCCGACCTCAAGGCTGCATAAAACAAGGCTTGAATTTCTAAGGGATGTCCGTAAACTCCCATCCGGCGGTCGATCATAAACGCGCCATCGGGAACTAACATCGTGGGGAACATATCAAAGCGATCCGCCAAGCAAAGCTTGAGAATGTGGATAATTCCCTGTTGAAATTCGGGTTGATGGGCTAGCTCAATATCTCCAGTTGCTCTCACGTAAGCCCGCAACAGGATAAGCCACCAGAGACTGGAATCAACGGGTGTCACTCTAGCGATCGCATGTTCGCCAAAATCAGCCGTCAAATATTGCTCACCATAGCTTGTCGCCACTTTGAAACTAGCTGGCATTAAGCCTTGACCAGCATTGAAATAATCCATCTGCTTTGGCTCGTTGTGGAGAGCCAAGGTTTCTATCAGGAAATTGCGAACTATTTGCGCTTTACCATTCATCAGAAAAATCAGCGCTGAAGAGACAAAATCTCGAACAAAGCACTGGTTATAATTAAGCGCTTCGACATCAGGATCGCGAGCCGCTACTGTGCCAACCGGGCGTCCGTAATAGTAAATGATAGAATCTTCAAGTGCCTTCCAAGCCTCGGCTATCATATCGCTTTGAGTTCTCATTGATTCCTCAGCATCCTCTTAGTTCACGGAAATGCTTCATTGTTGTGGTTCAGGTGGCTCCTCGATTCCAACCTTTCGGGCTGCCACCATATATCGAAAGATGTACTCTGCTATCTCTAAGTAGTTCTTTGCTCCTTCTGGGGAAGAAGCCCAAACTGTGACCCCGTGGTTCCGGATCAGCAGAGCATTTATTGGCGGTGGTTCCGCTTTAAAGCGCTCGCAAATATCACTAGCAATCCGAGGCACCTCTAGATGATTGGCAAATACTGGCATTGCCACTTTGGGATTCTCGAACCATACCCCTAGTCCTTTGAGCATTTCCAAAGGGGGCAATGGCAAGGTATCCCCATTGCTAAAGTGCGAAACTAGATTAGCCTCAATGGAGTGAACGTGATAGCAGGATTGGGCATCGGGGAACAGCGAGTAGATTGCCTGATGAATACTTGTCTCCGCTGAAGGGCGGGTGTTAGGTGAGGGTTGCTCCAACACCGTGCCATCAGGCGCGATGCGGATAAAGTCACCCATACTCAGTTGCCCCTTGTTGCGACCACTGGCAGTAATCCAGAAGCTGCGATCGGGCATCCGAGCAGATAAGTTGCCAGCTGTCCCTACCATCCAGCCTAGCTGGTAAAATTGACCAGCCGCCGCAATTAGAGTTGGTCTTGGATCGGTATTCATTCTAACCTCAAAAATTTAGGTGTCAGGAATTTGTTAGTCAGGACTTACGTACTCTTCATAGAGAACCTGGGGTACTCTTTACAGAGCGGCTTTGAAGAGAGCCTATCTTGAAAGTGCTGTTAGCGTAGTGGGGTGTAGCCCCTGCTGCATGGGGAGAGAGACTTTCACTAGTTCGTTGGGTGCGCCGCTCAGGGCGTATAGCCAATTCACTTTAAGTTAGCTATAGATGGAGACAAGAGGGCGTGAGCAAAGCAAAAATTTAGTGAATTGGGATAGAACCTAAACTCACAAACCTATCATTGCTTGATTTAAGTGTCTTGCCAGCGTTGGCATAGCTGTTCGCGTACATCAAAAAAGTCATTCCACTGGATATAGGGTTTCCCGTGTTCATCGAGATAATGGATTAGGCGATCGCGGGCAAACACCACAGGTGCATAAAGTGCCATATTCAAGTCTGTCACGGAATCTCCGATCGCAATCTGCTCCTCGGCAGGGTGTTGTGCCATCACCTGCACCTTAGACACCATTTCCGTACCTTCCTCAAACTCGGAATGTACCCGCAGAAAATCGCTGTTCGGATCGATATCAATCGCGTAAATTCCTGCCACGCGCTCTTTTAAAGACTTCTCCCCCGCCCTCACCTGACTCAGCGTTGTTTCCACCATACCCCGCAAGCCCCCGGAAACAACGACAAAGGGAACGCCCCTAGCATCGAGAAAATCCAGCAGTTCTACTAATCCGGGACGAATTGGCTTTGTCTTGGCGTATTCAAGAATGGAAGGATAACGTGCTGAGGAAATTGACTCTAATAGCTGCCGCACTCCTTCTCGTAACGTTAGCTGCCTAGCATACATTTGAGGCATTAGCTGTTCAGACAACTGAGGGGCAAATTCCTTAAGCATCCCCACGAAGGTTTCTTCTGCTGTAATTGTGCCGTCGAAGTCACAGAAGACGACTCGTTTCATGGGAGTTTGAATTGATAGCGGTGGTCTTTGAGACACGATTGGCGATCGCACGAGAATACAGAAAACAGAATACAGGATAGATAGAGCATCCCGCACTCTCTGTGTAGCCTACTGTAAGAGCGTGAAGCCAAGCGATCGCCAGACTGTTTTTGAGAGTCTGGTGTGAGCCGCAACTCAAGTGTTCCAGAATTTTGCAAGAGTCTAAGGATACTATTAAGTAGCACTAGATAGCGACGAAGCCTTTGTATCTTTTTTGTTGCTACACTTAGCCGCCAGCCATTCTAATAAAATCTGATTGACCCGCTCCGGGCATTCATCGTGGGGACAGTGACCCGCATTGTCTATTTCAACTAATTCTAAATTTGGGTTGAGAGCAACAAACTGACGAGCCAACTGAGGAGGAATCATTCGGTCTTGACGCCCCCACATTAGTAGCAGAGGAATATCTAAGGTAGGCAAAATGGTTTTGATCCGAGGACCAAACTCAGCCGAGGTCATTGCTTTAAACAAGGCGCTAAACGTAGCCGCAGCACCCCGATCTTGGGCAGGACCCGTTAGAATCTCTACTAACTCAGCCGTGATAGCTGTTGAATTAGAATAGGCAAGCCCTGCCCATTTACGGACTACTGGTGGTCGTCGTACCACATGAAACAGGCTTTTTAGAAGTATCGGTGATGCCACTAGACCCTCAACAGTGGTTACCACAGGTCGCAGCCAACGGGGAATCGCTTCCTCTCGCAGCGCAAAATCGGGTAAATTAATCATCACAATTCCTTTCACCATTTCGGGATGGGCTGCCGCTGCCGCCAAACAAATCAGCGAGCCAATTGAGTTACCCACCAACACCATTGGCTGCTGGATGAAGGTTTGCCAAAATTCATAAACCTGATTTACCCAGAGGTCAATCTTGTAGTCAGCGGATGCCTTCCGCGACGCCCCAAACCCCAACATATCCAAGGCGTACACAGTATGATGCTCGCCTAGTACTTCCAAATTGTGACGCCAATGTCCAATTGAGGCTCCAAAACCATGCAGCAGCATTACAGGAGTTGTCGGCTCTTTATCCGTCTGTGGGGCACGAAAATAGGTATAGCGGGTTTGCCAGCCTCGCCAAACCCAGTCGCGTTGACTACCCAGTCGTTGCTGCCAAGGCACAGATATTGTCACAAAAGCCTCAACTTTAAAAACGTTTACAAATGCTCTTTATATTTTAATTGTTTCCCTGACTGAACCGTCCCACAATGACAGCTAAACGGCGCTGGAAGTTCCCCTGATGCTGTCCTAATTGAAAGTTACGTTAACAACCCATACAGAAACTACTGAAGACTCAGTAAAATGGCAGTGTAAACTAAGCCGACTCATTACCACTCCACCGATTTTAGAAATAAACCAAACGCCTGTGATTGATAAAAGACGCCAACGCGATCTCCCCCAAATTAACGAAAGAATAAGATTTCCCAAGATTCGAGTCATCGACACGGACGGAGACCAACTGGGGATACTTACACCTCAAGAAGCTTTGCGCCTTGCCGAGGAAAAAGAGTTGGATCTCGTCTTGGTTAGTGACAAGGCAGATCCGCCGGTGTGTCGCATCATGGACTACGGCAAGTTCAAATTTGAACAGGAGAAAAAAGCTCGCGAAGCCCGGAAGAAGCAGCATACGGCTGATGTCAAAGAAGTGAAGATGCGCTACAAGATTGAAGATCATGACTACCAGGTGCGCGTCAATCAGGCTGTCCGCTTTCTCAAAGATGGAGATAAAGTCAAAGCTACGATCACCTTCCGAGGTCGAGAAATCCAACACAGTGACTTAGCTGAGGATTTGCTCAAGCGCATGGCAACAGATTTGGAGGAGTTAGCGGAAGTGCAGCAAGCGCCGAAGCGAGAAGGGCGCAACATGATGATGCTACTCTCTCCAAAGAAATGACACTCACGGTCATTAGTCATTAGTCATTGGTCATTTGTCAGTAGCTAAGGACTAAAGACCAATGACTAACGCCTAAGGACGATACACATGAAACTGCAAGCTCGTACTCACGTTCAGAGTAACTGGGTACGAAAAATTCTCCAATGGGTGAATCTGCGCCCAGAAGAAGGTGAGCGGACGTTACTGATGTTCGCCTTCTACACCGCTACTTCAGTAGGGTGGCTTTGGTTTGAGTACAGTGCGGTGGCGCTTTTTTTGGATAAATACGGGGCAAAGTGGTTGCCCGTGATTTACATTGCCAGTGCTGCTATGTGTGCGGGATTGGGCGTATTGTATTCCTGGCTGCAAGCCATTCTGCCAATGCGAACGGTTCTAGTAGCGATCGCTTTACTTGCAGCTTTCCCGCTATTATTTCTTCGCTTTGCATTGGGACTTGATTACTTCGACGGTTTCATTGCTTTAGCCACGGTTTTTCTATTACGGCTGTGGACTGATGCGGTTGAAGTCCTCAACGATCTCAATTCCCAAGTCGCTGCCAATCAACTGTTCAACATCCGCGAAATTAAGCGCACCTACCCCCTAATTTCTAGTGGACTCTTAGTAGGTGACGTGATTGCAGGGTTCTCCTTACCGCTTCTGTTGCTTGTCGTTGGGCAAATCGAGAACGTCATTGTTATCGCTTCCTTAGCGATGTTGATCGGAGCGGGAACCTTATTTTATCTAAGCCAGCGCTACAGCCAAGCCTTTCCTGATTCACCCAACTCAGGGCAATGGGACGAGAATGAGCCGGAATTCTCCATCCGCCGCACCACAGGACCCCTACGAACTTACATCATTCCTTTATTTGCCTTTTTTATCCTGGCAGAGGTGATGTATCTCCTGGTTGAATTCCAGTACCTCACTCAATTAGAGGAACAGCTACCAGACACTTCGGATATTGCTGGGTTCCTAGGCTTATTCAGTGGGACGATTGGGCTGTTTGAACTGATGAGCCAATGGTTCATCTCCAGCCGTGCTATTGAAAAACTGGGCGTTTTTGTCGCCGCCATGTTGTTGCCAGCCTCGTTGACGATTTTAGGCTTACTAACGCTAACTGGCGTGTTCGACTTTATCATTGGGCTTGTTAATCAACTTATTACTTTACCAGAATTGATTACGGGCCTTTTTGTGGGTCTGATCTTGCTCAGGTTCATAGATGAGCTATTTCGCTACACCTTAATCGCGGGTATTGAACCCGTCCTCTTCCAACCCCTGCCTGAGTCCATTCGCAATTCCGTTCAAACCACGGTACAGGGTATTGCCGAGCCAGTGACGGCTGGCATTACGGGTATTAGCCTTTTGGCAATCATTGGACTTTTCCATTGGGTGTTCCCAGAACAGTCCGAAGCCATTTTGCAGGAATGGCAGAGTTGGGTATTTATCTCAGCCATTATCTTTTTCTCCCTGATCTGGCTACTGAGTGGTTGGTTACTGCGATCGAGCTATGTGAGCTTGTTGGTTAAGAGTGCAGAACAAGGCCGTTTGGGTTTTTCCGATGTTGACTTGCGGGCGTTCAAGCGAGCCGTGGTGGAAGCTTTGGAGCAACCCGGTACGGAAGGAGATAAACGCTCTTGTATTCAGCTTTTGTATCAGATTGAGCCAGCTAGTGTCGGTGAGGTACTTGCGCCCTTGTTGCCTCGGCTATCTACGCCTTTGCAGCGTCAGAGTTTGGAGGCGATGTTGGAGCATCCCAATCCAGCTTATATGAACGATGTGCAAGTGCTGATCGATCAAAAACCGCCACCAGAAGTTTTAGCGTTAGCGTTGCGCTATGTCTGGTTAACTCAGCCAGAACTGGATGTTCGCACGATTAAGCCTTATCTGCATTCGGCTGTCGATCCAATGGTGCGCGGCACAGCAGCGGCTTTGATTTTGCGTCGGGGAACACCGACGGAGAAGGCAGAGGCAACCAATGCTCTGCGACGGATGCTCACCTCGAAGCGGGAACGAGAACGGGTGATGGGCACACGGGCATTGGGAGAGGCAGAGTATTTGCAGGCGCTCAGGCTTTATATCCCCAATCTGTTGCAGGATGAGTCATTGCGGGTGCGTTGCGCTTTGCTAGAAGTCATTGCGGCTACACACCTGGAAGAGTATTATCCTTCCCTAGTACGGGGGCTTTATTACAAATCCACCCGCGAGGCAGCTCGCATGGCGTTGGTGCGCCTGGGAGATGAAGCGATCGCCTTGTTGATGGAACTGGCAGCAGATGTCCATAAACCTGATTTGGTGCGGTTACAAGCTTGGATGGCTTTAGGTGAGATTGGCACACCAGAAGCTCTAAATCAGCTAGTGCAACAATTGATGACGAGTTGGGGGACAACACGCCGCAATATTCTGCGTATGCTCTTGAAAGTCCCGAAGGAAGTCGGCATTGAAGAAGTGCTCGATCAGCTAGGGCGCAGTGGTATAGAAATGTTAATCGAGCAAGAATTACTGTTTTTGGGTCAGATTTATGCAGCACTTCTCGATCTAAGTCCGGAAAAGATTTCAGGACTAGAAGCAGATTTGCTGCAACGGGCGCTACACGATTTGCAAGCCGATCTGATGGAACGGTGTTTCTTGTTGATGAGGTTTCTTTATCCGTCTAGTGCGATTCAAGCGGCGGCGTTTAATTTGGAATCCGAGTCGCGGTCTAATATAGCTCTAGGGTTAGAAATTTTGGATAATACGCTTGATATTCCTCAGAAACGAGCGTTATTAGGCGTTTTGGATCGGCGTTCCACGACTGAAAAACTTTCCCACCTTGAGGAGTTAGTGCCTTATCAACCGATGAACCCAAGCGATCGCCTGCGTCGGTTAATCGAGTTGCGCCATTTTATGCCAGACTGGCCTCTAGCTTGTTGTTTTCATTTGGCAAGGACAGCCCCATACAGTCTAACGCCGGAAGCGACATTAGCGTGTCTGCGTCATCCTACGGGTTTTGTCCGGGAAGCCGTTTTGGCGTATTTGAAAGCGGCATCGCCTCGCGCGTGTAGTGAGTTGTTGCCAGCGCTAAAGAATGATTCAGATCGTTTGGTTGCAGCTCAAGTTCAGCAGATGATGGGAGAGTTAGGAATGGTGACCTAGTTCAGGAGTATTGTTAGCGATATATAGGCAAATTAAATGCACGCCAGTTTAGTAGATTAACTTCCAGGGTCGGAAGGGTACGGTAAACTTGAAGTTTGGCATAGTAACTCAGCGTGAGTAGCTACTCGCTAACCGCTAACCGATGTTAACCAGTGTTGAGCGTCTATTATTTATCAGGGCTGTCCCGATTTTCCAAGAACTACGGGACGACTTTCTGGTCAGGCTAGCGTCTGTAATGGATGAACTATCCTTCCCTAGCGACCACACAATCTTCACCCAAGGACAGGAGGGGCGATCGCTTTATATTGTTGTCTCCGGGTTAGTACGGGTTCACATCGGCGATCGCGATTTAGCACAACTCAATCAGGGAGCTTGTTTTGGTGAAATGTCGCTGTTTGATGCCGAACCTCGTTCAGCTTCAGTTACGACCTTGCAAGAGTGCGAATGCTTAGTACTGACGCAGTTGCAACTTTACGATGCGATCGACGAGACACCAGGAATTGCCATTAACATTATTCGTCTGCTTTCTCGTCGCATTCGGGAACTGAACAATAAAGTGAATGCCTACGAAGCCAAAACGCTGACAGCCGATTTCAGCAGGGCAGGCAGTAATCTGGCGGGATAGTAACCTACTTACCACCTTCAAGCAGCAATATCATCACTTGTGAGTTAATTAAGGAGAAGCAAGCGGTGGTAGCCCGATCTCGGTAAAATCAGGGCATGATCTATCAACCACCCCGCCCAAAAATCCCTGAGTGTAGCTGGAAACGTCCCATTGGTCTTGGCTGGGATAAACCCTACACCGTTCGCTACCCCAGTAATCTTGACGATGGTCCTTGGCACGGAATGCCTCTCGGTGGTTTTGGGGCGGGTTGTATTGGGCGTTCCCCAAGGGGAGACTTCAATTTATGGCATCTTGATGGGGGGGAGCATACCTTTAAGAGCCTCCCAGCTTGTCAATTTAGTGTCTTTGAGCGATCGGAGAATTCATCTAACTCACAAGCTTATGCCCTGTGTACGGAACCGCCGGAGGATGGCACCTTAACCAATTGGCAGTGGTATCCCGCTTCGCGCGGAATGGGGAAGGGTGACCAATCCCCAATTTCTGATACAGGAACTTACCATGCTCTTTATCCCCGTAGCTGGTTTGTTTACAACGGCGTCTTTCAGACTGAACTAACTTGCGAGCAGTTTTCTCCCATTTGGGCGGGGTGTTATCAGGAAGCCAGTTACCCTGTAGCGATTTTTGAGTGGACGGCACACAACCCCACCGATGCGCCAATTACCCTGAGCATCATGCTTACCTGGCAGAATATGGTGGGCTGGTTTACTAATGCGGTTAATAACCCACAGGTGCAGGTGCGGGATGATGGGAGTCCAGTTTATGAGTACCAACCGCGTTGGGGAGATAGTACGGGTAGTTTTAACCAGTGGATTGTCGATCGCTTTCGGGTAGGTTGTCTGTTGGATCGCGTCCGGCTACATGAAGACATTCATGAAGGGGAAGGGCAAGTATGCTTGGCTACTGTCACTAATCCCAGTCTAGAAGTGTTCTACCACAGTCGCTGGAACCCAACTGGTAATGGTGCTGAAGTCTGGGGCACATTTGCGGATGATGGCAGCTTGGCAGATATACAAGATGAGACACCCGCCGCACCGGGAGAACAACTTGCAGCGGCGATTGCGGTTCGCTTTACGATTCGCCCTGGGAAAACTCGCAAAATCCCCTTCATCCTGGCTTGGGATTTCCCGGTTACTGAGTTTGCTCCAGGCATCAATTATTACCGACGTTACACGGATTTCTTTGGTCGCAATGGTAACAATGCCTGGTCAATTGTCCGTACTTCCCTAAAGCACGATCAACTGTGGCAAGAAAAGATTCAGTCCTGGCAAGAGCCGATTTTAAAACGAGAGGATTTGCCGAACTGGTTTAAGATGGCGCTGTTCAATGAGTTGTACCTACTTGCAGATGGTGGTACTCTCTGGACAACGGCTGATGATCGCGATCCGGTAGGTCAGTTTGCTGTCCTGGAATGCATCGATTACCGTTGGTACGAGAGCTTGGATGTGCGGCTTTATGGCTCCTTCGCCCTGGCAATGCTCTGGCCCCGACTCGATAAAGCGGTGTTAGAAGCCTTTGCACGGGCGATTCCGACTAGCGATGAAACGCCCCGCATTATTGGTTACAACAAAGCCTCCGCCATTCGTAAAGCTGTCGATGCCACCCCCCATGACCTAGGGGCCCCCAACGAGCATCCTTGGGAAAAGACGAACTATACCAGTTACCAGGATTGCAACCAGTGGAAAGATTTAGGCTGTGATTTTGTATTGCAGGTCTATCGCGATTTTGTGCTAACGGGTGGTAAGGATAGGTCGTTTTTGTGGGAGTGCTGGTCGGCAATTGTCAAGGCTTTAGCTTACCTGAAAACGTTTGACAACGATGGAGATGGCATTCCCGAAAATTCTGGCGCACCCGATCAGACCTTTGATGATTGGCAACTCAAAGGCATCAGCGCCTACTGTGGAGGGTTGTGGCTAGCCGCACTGGAAGCCGCGATCGCGATCGGTGAAATTCTCATTTCTGACTACCCACCCGTCTCCCAACTGGCAGAGACACCTGACCCAACGTCGATTCAAGAAGCGATTAACCTCTATCGCCAGTGGTTAGAACAAGCTCAACCCCTTTATCAAGAAAAACTTTGGAACGGTCAATACTATCGCCTAGATAGCGAAAGTGGCTCAGATATCGTTATGGCAGACCAATTGTGCGGTCAGTTCTATGCCCAGTTACTGGGATTACCTGATATCGTACCAGCCGAGTCCGTCCAGACTACTCTCAAGACTGTTTACGAGGCCTGCTTTTTAAAGTTCCACAACGGTCAACTAGGGGCAGCCAATGGTGTCCGACCGGATGGTTCACCGGAAAATCCCAACTCTACTCATCCCTTAGAAGTTTGGACGGGTATCAACTTTGGATTAGCGGCATTCTTGATGCAACAAGGGATGAAGGAGGAAGCCTTTCAACTAACTGAAGTAGTGGTGCGCAGTGTTTATGAGAATGGACTGCAATTTAGAACGCCCGAAGCCATCACGGCGGCGGGTACGTTCCGCGCTAGTCACTACCTGCGAGCTATGGCAATTTGGGCAGTTTATAGAGAAAGTGCTGAGTGCTGAGTAAAGTGTCATTCCCAATCCTCAAATCTCAATTCCCAGGTTAAAGTTTATGAGTTTAAAAGACCGTATCTCTGAAGACATTAAAAATGCCATGAAGACTAAAGATAAAATCCGCCTGGAAACGGTTCGGAGTATCAAAAAGGTCTTGTTAGAAAAAGAAGTGAGTGTGCGTCCTCAAGGGCAAGAAAGTCTCACAGAAAGTCAGGAAATTGAAGTCTTAGCGCAGCAAGCGAAACAACGTCGGGATTCTATCGAGCAGTATCGTCAGGCGGGACGTGAAGACCTAGCTGAAAAAGAAGCTCAGGAGTTAGCAATTATTGAAGAGTATCTACCAGGACAACTCTCAGATCAGGAGGTTGGGGCGGTTGTGGATGAGATTATTGCCCAAACCGGAGCAAGTTCTGTTAAAGATATGGGTAAGGTGATGGGACCAGTCATGCAACAACTGAAAGGTCGAGCCGATGGTCAGAAGATTCAAGCCGTAGTTAAGGCAAAACTGAGTGGTTGAAAAAGTTAAGGATGAAGTGCCAGAACTAGGAGTTGAGCGAATTGATTCATGTAGTCTTGATTTACCGTTGGTTCCACTCCGCCATCAGCAGCGCTCTAGCCGCCTCACTGTCAACGGGCCTGGAGAAAAAGTATCCCTGACCATATTCGCATTGTAGAGCGATCAGGGGTGACACCTGCTCTGACACCTCAATTCCTTCTGCAACAACGTCCATGCTCAAAGTTTGAGCCAGTGTGACAATTGCCTGAACGATTTCGGAGTTTTCCCCAAGGGCACCGATGCGGCTGACGAAAGAGCGATCGATCTTGAGGGTACTAATGGGAAAGTGGTGTAAGCGACTTAAGGAAGAATAGCCCGTACCAAAGTCATCAATGCACAGATGAATTTTTCTTTTCTTTAGCTCTAGCAGCACATCCTTGACCAAGTCTGGATTTTCCATGACCACGCTTTCTGTAATCTCTAGCTTTAAACTGCCGATCGCTAATTCAGTTTCCTGAAGAACTTTGTCGATTTGTTCGAGCAAATCCGGTTGAGTAAACTGTCTGCAAGAAAGATTGACGTTCATCGTCAAAGGTTGAGTGGAAGGAAACTGCTCTTGCCAGACTTTTAGCTGACGACAAGCTTCCCCCAACGTCCACCAGCCGATAGGGGTAATCAGTCCGGTTTCTTCGGCTGTGGGGATAAACTCGGTTGGGGATACTAAGCCGCGTTTTGGGTGGTGCCAACGTAACAAGGCTTCAAAACCAGTAATCCTACCCGTTAGCAGCGATACGATGGGTTGATAGTAAATCTGAAACTCTTGCCGTTCGATCGCTCGCCGCAGATCTGTCTCCATCTGCAATCGATCTACAGATTGACTGTGCATAGCGGCATCAAACACTTCGTAGTAGGTTTTGCCTTTTGCCTTGGCGCTATACATGGCAATGTCAGCATCGCGCAGCAAGTCTTCCGGTTGCAGCAGGCGATCATTGCTTTGCCGTCCTCGTTCGGCGAAACCGTTCCCGAACCGTAGGGGTTCTCCAAAAGTATCGTCTGAACGCCGTGCCGTTTCACTAAGGCGATCGCTACTGCTTGTATTGAGAGCAATACCAATACTGAGTGTCATGAACACTTCACACTCATTTAGGTAGAAGGGTGTATTCAACGTTTGATTGATAGCATCAGCAACACGAGTAGCGTCGCTGACATCCCGAATTCCTTCCAAGAGTACGGCAAACTCGTCTCCTCCCAGACGCGCTACTGTATCGGTAGGGTGCAGGCAGGTTTGGAGGCGACGAGCGAAACACTGGAGCAACTGGTCACCGATGCGATTTCCCAAGCTTTCGTTAACCAGCTTAAAACGATTGAGATTTAAAAATAGTACAGCAAACAAATAGGGCTGACTCAGGGTGTTATTATGACCTTGTTTTGCACGTCGAACTGCTTGCCTCAAACGATCCATAAACAAAGCCCGGTTAGATAGCCCTGTTAGCTGGTCGTAAAAGGCATTGTGCAGGAGCTGTTCCTCTACTTGTTTGCGCTCGGTAATATCAAAGGCGTAGATGCGAAGGCATTCGATTTCGGGGACGTAGTGCAGCACTTGCTCGTAATAAATCTCACCAATTTTGACCTCCCGCCTGAAAGAACCTTCGTGTTGCAGGACTGTCGCCATTAACGGCACTCCAGCGAGAAAAGGATGCCCCGTACCCGTGTTTTGTAGTTCGGGGAACAAGCGCATTGCCTCTGGATTGAGATAACGAACCTGACCCATTAAATCCGTTTCGACAATTGGATTGGGGCTTAACAGGGCTATAGAAGCCAGCCGAGCGCTCTCTTTCTCTGACAACCGACGTTGAGTGATATCAATCCCTATACCGAAAAAAAACTCTAGTTCGCCGCTTTTATTGAAGATTACTCGGCGACGCCACTCTACCAGTAGTTCTCGACCATCTTTGGTCAGCACGCGGTTTTCGTTCAGGGTGGGCTGTCTGAATCTTACAAGCTGCTCGAAGATTTTTGCTACTGGTTCGCGGTCAGCTTCTGGCACAAAAGTTGATAGATAATCAGTGCCAACAACTTCATCAAGGGTATAGCCCAAAGCCTTGAGGTATCCTTGGTTCATCATCATCGTCTTGCCGTCAGCATTAACGGCGACAAAAAAGGCAGAACTCGTTTCAATCAGAGTTCTGCTGAAATCTCGTTCCCAGTGCAGTTCTTCCTCTAATTGCTTGCTCCCCTCAATTTTGCTTTTTAATTGCTCGTTGTTGCGTTTTAAGGCGGCTGTCCGCTCGCTAACATGTTGTTCGAGTTCAGCCTTGAGTTTTTGAATTTCGTCGGGATACCAAGCGTGTACTCCCGCAGTATTCGGTTGCTCTCCTCCTAGC
>JALYGX010000039.1 GCA_030776905.1 Cyanobacteriota bacterium
GTTCCAAGTTACGGTAGCCACAGGTACATCCGTTCCCACCGCTAGCCCTCAAGCTATCTCATCACCCCATCGGTCTACCCCTCAGCCTTACCAGCCAGACCGTTCGTGGCAGCTGCCTGTAATTGCCGTATCAACTGTTCTCGGTCTGGGAATTCTTTGGGGCGTATGCTGGAAGAGGCGCAAATAGTTCTCTACACCGTCGCCAAATGCACAAGTGCGATCGCAAATTTCCTTCCCACAATTAATCGCATTTCTCGTTTCTTCCGGAGGCAGTGAGAACGGTGCCGGATTAAGAGAATGTAGATGCACCCTGATGATCACCCTCGGCTTCACGCTGAGGGTTTTTTCTTATGGACGTAGGACGAAGTTATTGCCGAATACATCGCACTAATTCAAAGTAGTTCAATAAATCGTCGTAAAGTCTGGCGAAGCCCGCACAGGCGGGCTTCATAACTAGAACAATAATTAGAAAATCGTTCTTTTTTTAAAAAGTGGGCAGCAGCAAACTTCTACCCTTTTAGCCAACGGGCAGCATCTTTAGCATGATAGGTGAGAATCAAGTCAGCACCCGCACGCTTGAACCCTGTCAACGTTTCCATTACCACACGTTCTTCGTCAATCCAGCCGTTGAGGGCCGCCGCTTTAATCATGGCGTACTCGCCAGAGACGTTGTAAGCCGCAACAGGTAAGTTACTAGCTTCCTTAACGCGCCAGATGATATCCATATAAGCCAGTGCTGGTTTTACCATCAGCATATCCGCCCCCTCAGCTATGTCGAGTTCGATTTCCTTGAGGGCTTCGCGGGCGTTGGCGGGGTCCATTTGGTAGGTACGGCGATCGCCAAATTGAGGCGTAGAGTCGGCGGCATCTCGGAATGGTCCATAGTAAGCCGAAGCATACTTAGCCGCATAGGAAAGAATTGGTGTATCTTCAAACCCTGCTTCATCCAATCCTTGCCGAATTGCCTGCACGAAGCCATCCATCATCCCCGAAGGGGCAATAATATCTGCACCTGCCTTGGCTTGAGATACGGCTGTTTTCTTCAGTAATTCCAGCGTCGGGTCATTGAGGACGCGACCTGTCAGATCGCCGACTTCCAAGTAACCGCAGTGACCGTGACTGGTATATTCACACAAACAAGTATCGGCAATGACCACCAAATCTGGCACGGCTTCTTTCACTGCCGTAGCGGCTTTCTGCACGATGCCGCAATCATGCCACGCACCAGTAGCTTCTACATCTTTATCTTCAGGAATGCCAAACAGAATGATCGAGGGGATGCCAAGGTCATAGACTTCCTTAGCTTCTTCAACGATTTTGTCTACCGATAATTGGTAAACTCCGGGCATCGATCTGACTTCCTGAGCAAAGCCTTCACCGGGTACAGCAAACAAAGGGTAAATTAAATCGCTGGTGGTTAGAACATTCTCACGTACCATCCGGCGCAGTTGGGTTGCCTTGCGGAGGCGTCGAGGACGATGGGTTGGGAACATGGGTATTGACTTGAAAAAAACTAACTGACCTGGAAACAGGAAAAAAAAGACTATTGGAAAATAGGCAATGTGTTAACAGTTTAAAGCTTCGTTTTCTTCCCTTACTCTCTCAAGAAGTAACGTTCTGTTAAATATGATGGGCGATCGCCTTTTCGCACTATCACCTCCCAAAATAGAAAAACACCCACAAGGGGTGTTTCTCAAAATTCCTAGCAATAATCAACTGCTAGTTGAAAAAATTTAAGCTTGAGTCGTTGCTAATTCTGGTTCAGCGACTGCTTCAGCTTGTGGTGCGTAAACACTAACTTTCTTGCGGGCTTTACCCTTTCTCTCGAAAGTGACAACGCCATCAATCAGGGCAAACAAAGTGTCGTCACTGCCAATACCTACATTATTGCCAGGGTGAAACTTAGTGCCACGCTGACGAACTAGGATATTGCCGGCTCTAACAACTTGACCACCGAAGCGCTTGACGCCTAGGCGCTGGGCATTAGAGTCACGACCGTTGCGAGTACTACCAGTTCCTTTCTTATGAGCCATAGTGTCCTTATAAGTATCTCAGGGAGTTAGTTAATAGCTTTAGAGGCGTAAGGGGGCATACATTGCCATTTACAACCGTTGAAGCCTATTTCTATTCTGATGCAGCTTCGGCGGTTTCCTCACTTCCAAGCGCGTCAGCAGCGGTTTGGTTGGTAACGGGTGTCTCCTTCTGCTGCGCCGAAGCAGAGGCTATGGCAGAACCATTCATACTGATCGAGTTAATCATCAGTCGGGTAATTTCTTGCCGATGTCCCCGCTTCTTGCGAGTTTTCTTCTTGGGCTTCATCTTATAGACAAGCACCTTGCGACCACGATAGTGTCGCAGTACTGTCCCTTCAACTGTTGCCCCTTGAACAAAGGGTTGACCGATACTCACTTCGCCATTGTTTTGAACGAACAAGACGCTCTCGATTACGATACTTGCCTCAGGTTCGACTGGCAGCAACTCAATGTCGTAAAAGCGACCGGGTTCGACTCGCACTTGCTTGCCGCCGGTTTCGATAATTGCATAGCTCATGGGATTGTCCTTAAAGGTTGCCGTACAGGTAGCTGGTTGCGGTGTCGCTTGCGATAGTTGCTAGCTCAAGTTTCCCAGCTTTTGATATGTCTCAACCTGATCCGAGCAGGTAATAGAACACAATCTCTCATTATCCTGGTAAATTTAGTCTTCTGTCAACAGAAAATTCCTTTCTTACCAGAATCGCGTAAAGCCCTTTCTTCAGACCAATGTTGCGTCCAGCAACATGAAGTTAAAAAGGGGATGTCAAGCAATAATCCGGCGATATCTCGCCTGAACGCCCATGTGAACTCCGTATGCAACAAGACCAAGGGCAACAATCCCTAGTAGCCAAGGGCCATAAGGCTGTTCTGCCAAGGCTTGTAGCGCTCCATCCAATCCTCTCACTTCGTTGGGATTAGAGTGACGGCCTGCCTGGATTAGAAAGAAACCGGTGATGATAAAAACAATACCCCGTGCGGCTTCACCAAATCTACCAATGCGCGTTGCCCAAGTTTCCTCATTAGGACTCATCTCTTGTAGCTTCATCTGTTTACGGAATTTAGCTTTATAAGCTTTGTAGAGTTGATAGAAGCCAAGACCAATGACAAATGCCCCAATCAGGCCAACTAGCCATTGACCAAAGGGTTGTGAAAGTAGGCGTGCCGTCCAGTCTTGCTGGGAATTGCCACCACTGCCACCGCCCGAACCCATAATGAGTCGCATGGCGCTAACGGCTAAACCCGCATAGATTAACCCAGTAATCCCGTAACCTAAACGCCTTGCCAGACTTTTGGCATCATCGCCTTTGTGTTCAGGGTCTTTGATGGCTTGTACAAAAGACCAAATCACATATCCAATCAAGCCAATCGTAAGCAAAATTAACAAAAGCTTACCAAAGGGCTGCGCGGCGATCGCGCTAAGAGCACCTTTTGTATTAGTCGTTCTTCCTCCACTGCCGAAAGCCGCTTGTACCGCCAGAACTCCGACAATTGCGTACACAACTCCCTTAGCGGCATATCCCAGCCGCGCCAGCTTCTCCACCCACATAATTCCTCTCCCCAAAGCGACTGCCTAAGCCACTCAACAAGAGCGAAAAAGCAACTACCTGTTTGGCTATCCGTTCTGTTTCATGCTTGATAATAGACCTACAGAGTATCGCTAAATAAAGAGAACACGCATCTATCCCAGTACTTAAGCCGATAAAGACTTTGAAGCCCTTTCTGTCAACGCCAACAAAATACGTAACTGCTCCGGGAAGCTTTAGTTAAGTGCAGAAAGATATACACAGTATTACAAGACCTGTACTACCTTGATGAGGATGAAATCAAACACAAAGCGATCGCGCTCATTCTTAAAAGTTGGCGGTATCGTGGATAAATGCGATTATTCCTCCGCGATACAATGCCCGGTAAGCCCAATAATGTCCGTTACCCATTCTTCAGATTGCAAAGCTTTTTGAAGAAGGATAAAGAATTTTCCGTTGCCAGCAGGCGATCGCACAAAGACTTGCCTTCCTCCTCACACTCATGAGCAATTTTCCAGACTTGTCTAACCACGGTTTTAAGGTCGTCAGAGAGTTGGGTCACAATCGCGCAGGTGGGAGAGTGACCTACCTTGCCACCCCCGTTACTAAGGATGGAATGGGGAGGTTGCCCGTTGTCATCAAGCAGTTTCAGTTTGCCAAACGTGGCACCAACTGGTCAGACTACGACGCCATCGAACGCGAAATCCAAGTTCTGCGAGGGCTGAATCATCCCGGCATCCCTCGTTACTTAGGTTCCTTTCAAACACCTAGTGGCTTTTGCTTGGTGCAGGAATACAAAAATGCCCCTTCCCTTACCCTCCCACGTAGCTTTGACCCCGATGAAATTAAGCAAATTGCTGTTTCCTTACTCAACATCCTGATTTACCTGCAAAATCGGATTCCTGCTATTAGTCATCGGGATATCAAACCAGAAAATATCCTAGTTGATGACAAAATCAATGTTTTCTTAGTAGATTTTGGTCTTGCCCGGATTGGCGATAGTGAAGTTGCCGTGAGTAGCGTTGCCAAAGGCACGATCGGATTCATGGCTCCAGAACAACTATTTAATCGTCAGTTGAGCGAAGCCTCAGACCTTTATGGTTTAGGTACAACGCTGATTTGCTTACTGACTGGCACGCCATCGACCGAAATCAGTCACTTAATTGATGATGACTACCGCATTAACTTTAAGCATCTGGTTCCCAAGCTAAGTTTGCGGTGGATCGATTGGCTGCAAAAGATGGTGGAACTGAAACCAAAAGACCGTTTTCCCGACGCAGCCAGTGCCTTAGAAGCCCTCCAACCCATCTATGTTACTCGCGTTCCCGACGCTAAACTCAGTCAAGCTCACCTAGAGATTACTGCCAAAAAACTGGGGGAACAAATAATTCAGGTCGTGACGATGAGTAACTCTGTGCCAGATACGGTTCTAGAAAGCCGTTGGGAAGTTGCACCGCATCTGAGTGACCCACCCCATACTCCTGATGCTCATCAATGGATTTGGTTGGAGCAATCTCAGCTTTCGGATAATCAGGCGGTATGCAAAATTACCGTTGATACCAAGAAGCTCATGGCAAACAACGTTTATAAGCGAGAGGTGTTGATTCACACAAATGCTCAACCTGAAACACAGGCTTTAACTATCAAACTCAAGACCGCGCCCCTGCCCATTGCCACAAAAAAATTACCTTATTTTTCTTTAGTTTTACTTGTCCTATTTGCTGCTGCTGCAACTTGGGTTGAAACGTCAGCGTGGGAGGGGATTGTTAGCGAAAGTGGAACATTGGGGGTGGCGATCGCTATTTTTGTGTCGGCATTTGTAGCGGTGCTAGGAGTGGTAGCGGCTGTAACTTCTGGTTTCGTCTCCAAATTGGTCGCTAAAGTTAGAGCCAAGTTTGGTGTGCGATTAAAAGCAATGGATACGGTAGCCGCCGTGTTTTTTGCTGGAGTAGCGGCGATGTTTGTTACATCCTTCGGTGCCCAATTTCGAGCCACTCATGCGGCACTCGCGGCTTTTGCTGTTGTTGACGCCGTTGTGTTTATGGCAGCGTTTGAGGGTGAAGGGGTTGCCGAAAGTTGCTTGAATCGAGGATTTAGTAAAGCGTTGGCTTTTGGGGTTTCTCTGTTGTCAGCGGCTTTGGGTATTAGCTTGGGGATGGGCTTGAAGCTGGGGTTTGCCAATCAGCTAGTGATGTCAGCGGTGATCGGAACGAGTTTACCCTTGGCGACAATGATTATTTATCCGCCATTAGAACAGGCACGGCGGATTGCTAGGTATCGCAAGCTGGAGGGAGATTTGATTAAGCCTTAGATTCTCACCCGGTTGAAATACGGGGGATTCTGGATTGATACTACAGGGCGGGCTGAAGCCGCGCCCTTTCATTTTTTTCACCGATATGAGTAGGGACGAAGCATTTGTACCTAGATATCTAGCTCAAACCTTTATTTTGTCTACAAATGCTTCGCCCTCATTGAGTTTGCAGACAGAGCTAGTTCCGTCCCAGCAAATTTTAATCTGTAGTCTCCTGAATCTTTGTCCACAGAGCTAACCCGCCTCCCCGTCCTCTAGCCGCAATGGCATGGTCTTCCACTAGGAAATAAGTGAAAAATGCCTGCTCTTTCACGCTTTGCTCCCAGAAGCGGACTTCCCGGTCTCGTCCCCCGCGAATATAGCCTTCGTATAACTTCAGTCCAGACAATGACACCCTCATCTGAGTGAAGTCAAAGGTGAGCAGATTTGTCTTTTGCCAGAACTGCGTAGGACCTGTGAGAATTAGTTGCAACGGTCCAAGTTTGACGGAATTTTGCACAATTCCTCGCTCTTGATCAGACTCTGATTGGGAGTAGGACAGATGAATCTTGACCCACTTCGGGAGGAACCGTCCAGCGCCTAGGATAATCCCTGCCCGCTGACGCGATCGCTTTGTCCCTGTGATAAATCCCAAGCGCCAAGTACCCAACAAGTGCTGATAGGTATGACGCACTCTGGTCTTTTTAGCCGTCTTCTCGGCTATTAGCAGTGCCTCAACCACAGCATCAGGCGCAGGCGGTGTTGCCGTGGTGGTTGTTAAAAACTCAATCGCTTGGTCGAGTGCCGGATTTATTGAGACACTTGATTGAAGTTGATCGCTGCTTGTCTGATAGCCGTCCATCGAGCCTCGCCGCTAAACGTGAATCCTTGCCGATCTAATCCTACCCAACACTAAAACTACAGCATAATCAAACCCAACCTTGCACCCAAAGCAACTGCCTCAGTACGACTGGAAGCATTGAGCTTCTGAAAGATGGATGATATGTGGAACTTGACTGTATGTTCGGAGATGCCTAAGCGCTTGGCAATGGTTTTATTAGCCAAACCCAGTGCCAGCATTCCTAAAACCTCTATCTCTCGCGGGGTCAACGCTTGAATTGGAGAAGACGGCAAGGCACGGGTGGAAGAGTCGTTCTGGGGAAACAAGTCTTCGATAAAATCTGGATGCAACACGACCAACCCCACTGCTGCTGCCACGACGCTCGCTATAATCTCATCAGCCGTGGCAGAGCGTGGTAAAAGCGAGAGCGTTGCGCTGCTGCTCACGGCAGACCGTACGCCGTTATTAATTGCATCCATCGCCCAATCTCTGTCAGAGTTATCGGCTAAGACGACAATCGCGGGAGCATTTGGCTGAGTAACGAAAGCTAGTTCGTTCTCCAGCACCGCCTCTTCATTAGAGCCTAGCCACTCCAGCAGTACCACATCGGGTTGTAGCTCCTCAACCCGTTGCCCTAAGGTGGTCATGCCAGACGAACTGCCAACCACCTCCAGCACTGGGTTGGTGCGGATGATGCTCTCCAACCCTGCACGCATAATCAGGTTGGCGGTATGCACCATCACCGAAATCACGGCGACTTCACTCCACCAAAGATATTGCCCGCAAGGTCTTTGCCTCCGGGTATGATTACATCAGACTGATGGTGCTTCCCAGAGCGTAAAAATTCTAGGGGTAGTACTTCACCGGGTTCGGCGTGCCAGAGGACGTTAAGCAAATCATCCGGTGTATTAAAACCTTGACCAACTATACCAATCAACACATCCCCCGTGAATAAACCCGTGGCTTGAGCCAAGCTTCCCTTCGCCACCTCTAACACCAACAAACCCAAGCGGCGTTTGTTTCCTAGCTGTACCAGCACAGGTCGCATTGTCACCCCCAGATAGGGACGGCTACCACTCTTGAGGAAACGCTCAACGATAGCGCTGGGT
>JALYGX010000040.1 GCA_030776905.1 Cyanobacteriota bacterium
ATCCAGAAGAAGACCTCCCAAAAGACTTCGATGCACAGCGACAGGTTTACTATCAAGCCCTGTCTCAACCCACCGATGGGGAAGCTTTCATTGCCAGCTTACAGCAAAAGATGACAAAAGCCTTAGAGGAGTTAGACCTCCAGTTGTCCAAGAATTCCCAAGTAAAGATTCTCACAAAAGACAATGGCTGGATTTTAGTGTCTCCTCTAGAAGCTCAACCAGAACCGTTAAATTTACAACGGCTCAAAGCGGAGCTGATTTCTCGCTGGCCTATGACCAGTTTATTAGATGTTCTCAAAGAAACAGATTTACGAGTGGGATTTACAGAGCAGTTTCACAGCGTATCGTCTCGCGAGAATTTGGATAGAAAGACTTTACAAAGACGACTGTTGCTCTGTTTGTTTGGTTTAGGAACTAACACCGGACTCAAGCGGATTAGTACCGGAGGAACCGGAGAAAATTACCCTGACCTGCTCTATATCAAACGACGTTATATCCACAAACAGAACTTACGGAATGCAATTGCTCAGGTTGTGAATGCTATTTTTCAAATGAGAGCGCCGCACATTTGGGGCGAAGGAACGACAGCTTGCGCTTCTGATTCCAAGAAATTTGGCTCTTGGGATCAAAATCTGATGACTGAGTGGCACATTCGCTACGGGGGACGGGGAGTGATGATTTACTGGCACGTCGAGAAGAAATCTGCCTGCATCTATTCCCAGTTGAAAACTTGTTCTTCAAGCGAAGTGGCAGCCATGATTGAGGGATTGTTACGCCACTGTACAGATATGAAGGTAGAGAAGAATTATGTTGATACTCACGGTCAAAGTGAAGTGGCTTTCGCCTTCTGCCACCTGTTGGGCTTTCAGTTATTGCCTCGCCTTAAACGCATTCATAAACAGAAATTGTATCGACCAATAACTGGTCAAAGCAGCGCCTATTCTAATTTACAACCTGTGCTATCGAGACCCATTAATTGGAATTTGATTCGCCAGCAGTACGACCAGATGATTAAGTATGCCACGGCTTTGAGACTAGGAACGGCGGAGACTGAGGTAATTCTTAAACGATTTAATCGTTCTAACCTTATACATCCTACTTACCAAGCACTCGCTGAGTTGGGTAAGGCAGTGAAGACCATTTTTCTCTGTGAATATTTACAAAAAGAGGAACTACGTCAAGAGATTCATGAAGGATTGAATGTGGTGGAACAATGGAATAGTGCTAATAGTTTTATTTTTTATGGGAAAAATAGTGAGATTGCTACCAATCGATTAGAAGACCAAGAAATAGCCGTGTTGTCATTACATTTGTTGCAAATCTGTTTGGTGTATATCAACACGTTGATGATGCAACAGATTTTGTCAGAGAAGCAGTGGTTGAAGCTGATGCAAAAAGATGATTTTCGCGCTCTGACACCGCTAACTTGGGGACACATCAACCCTTACGGGACTTTCCCCTTGGATATGGATGAGCGGCTGTTGATTGACCAAGAGGCTTCTTGAAAACTGTAGGCAGTCGGCAAGAAACAAACGCTCAAAGCATTGCCCCGCAATGCTTTGAATGGCTACTTTGCGGCTGGTGTCAGCTTCGCTATATTTGCGCCTAAAAGGTGACACCGAGGGAGTAAAAGTCTGTGCGGTAATCAAGGTAGCGATTCATCCGTCCTGTCTGTTCGGGTGATAGGTAGGCTAAAGTGCCTTCTAAGACATTGGGATGAGACAAGCTGGGGTTAGAGCGGCTCAGGAGAGTGGAAATGCCAAAGTCAATGATTTTTAGCTGTTCGGTTTCTGGGTTAAGGACGATGTTGTTTGGGTTAATATCTTTGTGGATGATTGATGCCCCATGAATTGCGCCTAAACTTTCTGCCATCTGAATGGCGACCTTAAGAAATTCCTGTAGAGGCATTGCTCTGGTGTCTGCGCTTATCCGCTCATCCATCAGTAGCTTTAAGGATGACGCGCCAAAATCCTCAAAGATGATTACTAAAGTCCTTTGATAGGGTTCTATAGCGAAAGCCTTGATCGCACCCTCTAGATTCAGATTGTGAGTGATTTCGTATTCTTGTTTATAGCGGGTGAGTGCTTGCGGGGTGGGATAGTCTTGTTTGAGTACCTTGAGGATAACGGCTTGGTTATCCGGCTCTCTTTTGCCTCGATAGACTTCTGAATTGGCACTTTCATAGATTTGGGCGAGATTGTGGTACCCGGAATTGGAAGTCATAAATAGTGGAGGGAGCTTATTCGTAGAGAATAGCTCAAAGATTTTCGGCTGAATCTCAAGGGATACCCTTGCCGCTATTGATGATAGCGATCGCTAATGCGTAATGTAATAGGTTTATGAAACAAGCCTGACTTGGATTTGCCGTCGGTGAGCCAACTCCTAAGTGTTTAGGCTGAGATAGGCATCCTCTGTTGAACCACCATCATGAAAAAGAAACGTCCACAACACCAAGTAACACCCCCAGCCAAGGGATTGAATATTCTTGCACTTAAGCGTTCAGCCTCCCAAGCCGAGCCGTCACAGGAACAACCAGCCGCGGTATCGATTGAAAAGCCTGAAATCGATGCGGCATCTGCCCCGGAGCCAGTGGCAGACAACCCAGTGGATGAGCTTGCTCCTACCTCTTGTTCCGTTCCCACCTCGCTTCCCGTCTCAGATGCGCTCGCATCTTCCCCAGAATCGACCCAGTCGCCAGTGCCCGACCCAGTCGCCTCTGACCCCGCTTCGGCGGTCTTATTTCAAGCGGTTGGCATTATCTTGGGTGAGATAACGACCGATGGGGACAAAACTTTTGTGACAATCGGGGAAAAGTCCTATGCACTCTATTACGCCAGCACCCACAAGTATGCTTATGAGGCGCTTAAAAAAGAGATAACTTGTACCGGGATTACTCAGCAAAAGTTAATTGTCTATCCCAAGATTACTCACTTCCCTGGAGGAAAACAGCCCTACCGCCTAGATTTCCAACTGGCAGGGTTTGTCGGTCACTCGGTGTCTGGAGAGGGACTAGAAAGCGTTCTGCAAGAAAACGAGTTCAAAATCTGTGGTTTATGGCAGTTCATTCCGGTTTGTCGGGTGCCGTGCATCTCAGTGTTTAAAAACTTTGATAAGCAACGGCTTGAGTACATCAAATCGGCACCCTTGGACAAAAAAGTAAACTTCATGAAGGCATCTCACATTCCCGTACTCTGGCGAGATGCCCCGATTCCCCCATTCCGGTTCAACAAAAACCTGGATAAAGAGACTCAGGGCAAAGCGTCCTTCGTGCAGATCAAGGCACGGTTCAACAGCGCTAACGACAACTTTGAGTTTATATCACTTTTAGGAACCCCTTGTGAGTCGCCGCCTAATTACCTAAAAGCTGGTAAGAAGGATAAGCAAGAGGCAGCGAGGACAAAACTTGCGGCATCAAAAGCTCGGAAGCCCTTGTCCAAGCCAGTTTCAGGCAACAACGC